>JALTPW010000435.1 GCA_026999335.1 Chromatiales bacterium | reverse complement strand
TATGCTCTTGATATATTTTTACATCGTCTGGTGCATCTCCACCCATAAATGAATATTGTATGTCTGGAAGCTCCAAAACGGGATTAAATTTATCGCTATACAAGTCAATAAATCTTATTTCGTGTCCCTTGTGTATAGCAATCTTTTCAACTTCATCGGCTACAGCCTTTGAAAAGCTCTTTGGATTTAAGTGAGTATAAATAATTAAGTGTTTCATATTATACGACCTCTATATTTTTTGAATTTAAACCTACTAGATATTGGATGCATAACGACCAAGCTGTGCGGTGCAAACGAAGCGCAGTGTAGTTTGCATCCGAACAAGAGCAAACCACAGGGTGTAGATCAGCCACTGACAAAAAACAGTATCGAAAATACCCCCACTATTATTTGTGTGATGTCACCCTTGAAAGATTGAGACACAAAGAAAAGCCACCATTTTTTCCGTATATTTTCGGGGTTTTTGTTTGGTGTAAAAATGTAGGGTGCGTTTTCCCTACCAAAGACATGCCGCCACAATCAGGCATTTGATACATATATGGAGTTATTATTTCTCTCCGGAATGTTTGTGATGCATGAAATTCACCGTACCAGCAGGCTGGAAAACGTAAAAAACTGTCAGTGGCTGATCTACACCCAAACCACAGGGTCAGGTCTTGAGCAAATCACAGGGTCAGGTCTTGCCTTTTGCCAACCTCTTCCCAATAATCCTGCTCACTCTTGAATAGTGTAATCCGAAATAAGAGCCTATCTCTTTCATACTATAGCCGCCGCTCTGATAGGCCAGTGTAATCGCATGATCTCTATCCGTAGCCTGCTTATCATACTCGGCTAATGATTTTGGGACGGGTCGCTTCTGGGGTGCGGGTATTTCACTCAAGTCCTTGTCCCTTTCGAGCATTCCCTGCGCCTTGTTCATGAAGGCTTCAGAACCCAGGTAGATCTGATTCAGTAGACTTTCCCAGGGCGCGGGCTGATTGACACCCTTGGATACGAATTCCCGATAGGTCCTTTGCGCCTTTTCTCTATTCCGCGAGAAAGGGGTGTAGATCAGCCACTGACAGAAAACCACGAAGAAAACGTAAAATATTTTCCTGAGACAAATCCTCATGGAGAACTAGAAAATAAAGCGAAGCAGTCACTTTTCATGTACATTTGAATGCTCTAA
>JALTPW010000434.1 GCA_026999335.1 Chromatiales bacterium | reverse complement strand
CTAAGTATGACACTGGCACGCAACGTGCCAATTTATCAATGGAGTATAGAATTACTAGCCTACAAACCGGCTCATGAGCGCCTACAAACGGCCGATAATGTATGTAATCTGGGGCAATTAGGAGAAATGGCATGAAGGCGACCCAGCTAGTTTTGCGTTGTTATGCCGAGAATTCAGGCAATCAGTGGCAAGCGATCTGCCTAGATCTCAACTTGGCGGCACAAGCTGATACCTTCGACGAGGTAGAGTCCAAGCTGCGCGAAATGATAAATGAATATGTCTATGACGCCTTAGTTGGCGAAGATAAAGAGTATGCGGATTATTTCCTATCCAGAAAGGCCCCGTTGAGTGTATGGGCTAAATACTACTTCCAATGCAATTTGGCTAAAGTTGTGAGCCTAAAAAATAATGTTCATCGCTTTTTCAAAGAAACCTTACCCCTGACGCCACACTCCGACTGCCATCAAAGATAATGGCGAGATATTTCCCGCTTACCTGCAAACAGGTAAAAAGGGTACTCAGCCACGAAGGATTTACCCCTAGACCACGAAAAGGAACTTCACATGAACAGTGGGTTAAGGATACAGATAGTGGCCGTCTAAAGGTCACCGTAGACTGCCCTAAAGCACCTTTCAGCCAAATCTTAATTAAGAGCATGGCTTCGCAAGCAGGCATGACCAAAAAACAATTCTACAAGGTATTGGAAAAGCTGTAGGCAAACTAAAAAGTCCATAGGGCTGTTTGCTACTACTCAACAGGGCCCCGCTAACCGGCGGATTTATTTCGTCTGCATGAAATTCAGTAGGCCAAGAGTCGGCGAAGAAGAGCGGGCAGCTTGGCCGCCGGGCCGGCGGTGTCGATTCGCGAGGTACAAATCCAGGTACAGTCCGCCACCATCTCGCTGCTCCGCGTTACTACCTGTCACGTCCTATATAGCCTTGATTAATCCGCTGGAAATGCCCATAATCCGCCGCTCGTGAAGTCATTGGGCAACACTGAGCCAAGGCTTTTTAATCCGATGGTTCCGCGTTCGAGTCGCGGACGGCCCATCATTTTCCCTTCCAATATCGCTCCCAGAGCCGTCAATCCGCATGTCAGTCATCCAGCAGGAAGCCGAACGCCGGCGCAGCTTTGCGATCATCTCGCACCCGGATGCGGGTAAAACGAC
>JALTPW010000433.1 GCA_026999335.1 Chromatiales bacterium | reverse complement strand
AACAGCGCGTCTATGGGCTGGCGCTGGGGTATGAAGACTTGAACGATCACCTTCAGTTACGTCATGACCTGGCGATGCAAACTGCGGTCGCGAGAGACCAGTCACTCTCCAGCGCCGCCACCTTGAGTCGCTTCGAAAGCCGGGCAGACCGTGAAGCCACCATCGCGATCCACCGGGTTCTGTTTGATCAGTTTATCGCGGCCCATGATCAAGCACCACGACGATTGATTCTGGACTTTGACGCGACCGACACGCCGCTGCATGGCGAGCAGGAGGGGCGTTTTTTTCACGGCTACTATGATCACTACTGTTTTCTGCCGCTGTATGTGTTCTGTGGTCGTCACCTGCTGGTCAGTTACTTGCGCCAGAGCAATATCGATGCCGCCAGACACAGTTGGGCGATTCTGGCCTTGCTGGTCAAGGCGATCCGCCAGCATTGGCCGCGTACACAGATCATCTTTCGTGGCGACAGCGGCTTTTGTCGCTGGCGCATGCTGCGTTGGTGCGAACGCCATCAGGTGCGTTATATCGTGGGTATCGCGCGTAACACCCGTCTTGAACGCCTGGCGCAACCGTGGACGAATGAAGCACAACAGCGGTTCGATAACAGTGGCAAAAAGCAGCGCCTGTTTGCCAGCATTCTGTATGCGGCCAAAAGTTGGGACAAGCCACGTCGCATCATCGTCAAAGCCGAGCATACCTGCAAAGGCAGTAATCCACGTTTTGTGATCACCAACCTGCCGCAAACAGATCGTTATCTGTACGACAAACTCTACTGTGCACGCGGGGATATGGAGAACCGGATCAAGGATCAGCAATTGGGTCTGTTTGCGCACCGAACATCGAGTCATTATTGGTGGAACAACCAGTTCCGGCAGTTGCTCTCCGGCCTGGCTTATGTGCTGCTGGAAGGGATACGCCGACTGGCGCTAAGGGATACCGTCATCGCCCGCGCCGCGCCACAGACGATTCGTTTGACACTACTCAAAATCGGTGCGGTCATCACTCGAAACACACGCCGTATCAAAGTGATGATGAGCAGCGCCTGCCCCCATCAAGACTTGATCAAAACCGTTGCCTTGCGACTCAACACATCGTAACCCCTGCTGAGCGCTGCCCCGGCGTGTTGATAAAATATGGGGTAAGGGGACAGTGTGCCTGAAATCTGA
>JALTPW010000432.1 GCA_026999335.1 Chromatiales bacterium | reverse complement strand
ACTGCGTCCTCCGACAATACAATCTGGTAACCGAGTCTCGTACGGCGGACAAGATCAACGGGACCCTGATTGGTGACCGTGAAATTCACCTGAAAGGTACCTTGAAGGCCGATCACATTCGTACTTGTTGAAAGAGCAGAAACGACCAGATCTTTATTGTCGAGAATGGTCAGTACCGTTGAGCTGATCGCAAGGTTATTATCCTCATCTGTTTCAGCGAAGGCATTGTCCGGATCGACGATCACACCGAAATAATAATCTCCTGGTGTGAGGTAGAGTGGCGCAGAAGTAATACTGAGATTTTCGCTGCCGTTAGCCCCCAGGTTGACGCTGCCTGAACCCACCAGATAATCGTCTGTTGTAATGACGTTATCCGTGGAAAGGTAATACTTGACGCCCAGACCGGTCATGGCATTGGTGCCATTATTGTGCAGAGTCGCCGTTAGTTGTGTAGCCGTGCCTTTATACAAAGAAACCACGTTTGACAAACTGCTGATCGCTGCGTCCTGGGCACTGCTGATCATTTGTACGGGCTGGCTGCGAGTATTGTTGGTCTCATCTGCTTCGGCATGTTGATTCGCGTAATCAACAATAACACCTATGTAGTAGTTACCTTCGGCGACACCGGTGGGCAGTACGAGGGTCCGAACGAAGTTTCTGCTGCTGTTGGCTGCAAGCGGTGAACCGGAGCTGTAAAGGCTGCGGGAATACAAAACCGTGTCGCTGGACGTAATCACTGCGTCCTCCGACAATACAATCTGGTAACCGAGTCTCGTACGGCGGACAAGATCAACGGGACCCTGATTGGTGACCGTGAAATTCACCTGAAAGGTACCTTGAAGGCCGATCACATTCGTACTTGAAAGAGCAGAGACTATCAGGTCCGGCTTTTGTACGACATTCAGTTGTGCGGAAGCTGTTCTATTCCTGCTCCCGTCACTGGCGTTAACCTGTAATTCATGTACCCCATTCTGTGTCGATGCGGTTGTGGAAACACTTAAATCGACTGTTGTAATCGTGTCAGCGCTTAATGTGACAGGGTTTTCTGAAAACGTGCCGAGAATAGTATCGTCGCTGGTGCTAAATGACAGAGTCACTGGCTCGTTAAAATTTTCGATAGATTCCAATGCTACGGTATAGGTAGCGCTTTGAGATCCATTGACTGTAAG
>JALTPW010000431.1 GCA_026999335.1 Chromatiales bacterium | reverse complement strand
TCCGCATGTTTATCCTAAGGGCAGTGTTAAAATTGACATGAAGGGTGATAAAAGCGATTTTAGAGCCGCAAGAGATGCAATGAGGGAAAAGTTAGGCGACCCCAATTGGCCAGGAATACCGGGTAGAAATATGCCGAAGGACTGGACATGGCATCATAAAGAAGACGGTGTCACCATGGAGCTTGTTCCTTATGATTTGAATAGTAATATCGCTCATACAGGAGGAAGCTCTTTGGTTAAAGAGCTGAAGAAAGATCCAGGGTACTAATAAATTATAAATGTTAGAAGGGTATACCAATGAATATTACTATGTACGATGTCGGCCCGAAGCTGAACCAAGAAGTGCTCACTGAAATTGAGAAGAAAATAAATCACAAATTACCGAAGGAATATAAAGAGTTTATGCTGCAATATAATGGTGGCGCACCCGTTCCTAGTGCATTCAGGATCCAGTGGAGTGGTCAAGAATGGGCGGAAGGAGATGAGGCAGGACTACTAGAATACTTGTTTTCAATTTATGATGAACCAGCTGTAAATTTTCTAAAAAACTATATAACCTACAATGGACGCATTCCGAAGGATACCATTGCCATTGCTAATGATCCAGGTGGGAATGTAATATTATTGGGCACGGGCGAATCTAATGAAGGTAAAGTATACTACTGGGATCATAACCACGAAATAGACGAAGAAGAAGAGGAAGAGCCTGATTACAGAAATGTGGGTTTGATTGCGAATAGTTTTAATGAATTCATTGATTCACTGTATGACGACGAAGCAGGTGAAGCATGAAGCCGCATTGTGCAACATGGATTGCACGAGTCTGACTGAACACTTCAGTTGAGCTACGAAAATCTAGTGGACATAAAGTGAACCTTATTGACTTCATTTACCGATATTTCCCGCACATACATTGAGAACTGGCCGTCCGCATTACATTGCCTGTCCATACCCCAGGTTGCCATTCCCCTAAGCCTGGAAGACGCCAGGATGATCGGCAGCCGTATCCATCGATACGGCCACTGGTTTCCTGGTCATTGTGATACGGGGCTGGATCATGTTATTCAAAACCTAGAGACCGCGATACGTATTTTTCCAGGCGGAGCGTTTATTCGCCTCGGTTCCCGCAGCGCCAAAGACTCTTACTACGCATTAAACCGGGGCCTGCGGG
>JALTPW010000430.1 GCA_026999335.1 Chromatiales bacterium | reverse complement strand
ACAAACAGTGGCACGACGAACCCGGCAGTGCTTTCCAGATCTGGTGGGACGGGCTGGCAAACGACCGATCCATGGCCGATTTCCTGCGTTTCTCACGTGAACTGATCGCCCTCCGGCGAAATCGGCCCGGCCTGAACGGGATGGGTCTGAACGTATTCCATGTGCATAACGCAAATCGGGTACTGGCTTTCCAGCGCTGGGTACCCGGCGAGGGGCATGATGTGGTGGTCATCGCCAGCCTTAGCGAAAACAGCCACCACGACTACCGGATCGGTTTTCCCGCAGCCGGTCACTGGCAGGAGGTATTCAACAGCGATGTCTACGACCACTGGGTGAATCCCAGGGTGACGGGCAATGGCGGAAGTGTTTATGCCTCCAGTAACAGTCTGCATGGACTGCCGGCATCCGCCTCGCTGCACATACCGGCAAATGGCTTGCTTGTGTTCGCCAGAGAATGAAACTGATGCGGCATATTATAGGCTGTTGAAAAAAAAGTAGGCTGTTGGAAAAAAGGTAGGGATGAAATGGCACTTACCTTGAAAATTAAGTAAACCCTCCCGGCTTTGTCGGGGGACTTTCGATGAATCAGGTAGCGTGGGCACATTTTTTACCCACGCGGAATTGACATACAAACACCGCAATAACACCCCAACGAAATCGGCCCAGGCGTGTACGACATCCGCTGGAAAAAGCCGTACAGCGCATCCCGGTGGAACACCTGTGGATCAACCTCGACGGCGAACTCAAAACCCGCACTTGGGCGGAGGTCGAGCAGGCGTTGGAAAACATGGTGAGTACGACGGCAATCCTGCGTGGGAAGACAGCCGCCCCGGCGGCGTAACAAAAATACCGTAGGGTGGGCATTGCCCACCATTTCCGCGCACACTGACAGCCTGCATCGGTGGGCGATGCCCACCCTACAGATCACGGCTGGGGTTCGTTCCTCACCCCAACACGAGAAACCTTCATCCAGGCTATCTATTTGTTGTTTGCTTCAAATCAACGCCGCCGTGCGTGCGGCGCTTTGCGCGGGCGGCGCTTCTGGAAGGCCTTGCTGGCGCCATGCTGGCCCACCTTGGTGGCCAGTCCACTCATGCCCAATAGACGTTCGATAGTCTTTTCGTCCAGGTCTTCCCAGCGCCCCGGTTTCTGCCAGCGTGGCAGGGTGATGG
>JALTPW010000429.1 GCA_026999335.1 Chromatiales bacterium | reverse complement strand
ACCCTAGAGTTGCCATTAATACGAAAAAAACTTTGCATATTCAAAAAAATGTAGTAACTTTGTAATTACACTAATAAAGTTATGGAAACAGCAATTATACAAATCGGAAATTCAAAAGGCTTGCGTTTGAGCAAAACTATTTTGGAAAAATACAACATAAAAGACAAGGTCGAAATGATTTTGGAAAAAGGACAGATAATCCTAAAACCAATTGATAGTCCGAGAAAAAATTGGGGGAAAGCGTTTGAAAAAATGCATAAGAATAATGACGACCGATTATTATTCAATGATGTATTCGAGGATGAAAATTTTGAGGAATGGAACTAAAGCAATATTCCATCGTGCTCGTAAATCTTGACCCAACAATAGGAAGTGAAATCAAAAAAACTCGTCCTTGTGTAATTATATCACCCAATGAAATAAACAAATTTCTAAATACAATAGTAGTTGCACCAATGACAACTAACTTAAAAAAATATCCGACCAGAATTGGAGTTGAACACAACAATAAAAAGGGAATGATTGCAATCGACCAAATTCGGACAATTGACAAATCACGAATAATAAAAAAGTTTGACCGATTATCGAAATCCGAAATACAAAAATGCAAAGATATTATTCGAGAAACGTTCGTTGATTAAAATTATAATCGGAATATATAGCAGAAAGTACTAATGGCAACAACGTGTAAAATTCATTGCTAAGCTTTGGCTTACTTTGGAAAATCCTATCGGATTTTCAAGTTGGTTTTGTGCTTGTGAAGTTTATCGCTAAATTCACGCAACGAAATCTTACACACACCGATGGAACACATTCGCCAAAGGCGAACTTTAATCTGTGCAACTTCGTTGACACTACAGCTTAAAGTAAATGTGTTCCATCTCTAGGGTTAAACCAAATTACTATTAACTCTTAGCTATAAATCATCGCCTTCGACGGGCTTCGAGCCTTAACGTGAACCATCGTCGGTTAAATGTAATTTGATCCTACATTTTTTGCTCGCAATAATCAGAATTTGACAAATAACGGTTGTTACACAACCTTTTTGACAAACTATTATAAGAGAGAAATAGGAAGTCCCTTTCTCTTATAATAGTTAAACAAATTCTTTATATTTACTCAAAAAATATAGAACTACGTTTAACCCTAGAGTTGCCATTCATTCTGATACAT
>JALTPW010000428.1 GCA_026999335.1 Chromatiales bacterium | reverse complement strand
TGGATGTACTGCACGCGCTCATTGACATTGACGTTATAACTCTGCCAGTCGATGGCCATGTTTTGGCTGGTTTGATTGATGGTAGTATTGGCGCCCGATTGACTGATGCTGCCAGCGCCACCCACAATTTCACCCCCCGAGGGGCCAGCATGGGCGCTGGGAATCAATACCATCAGAAGCAAAAGTAATGCGCACATGCCGGGATAGCATATCCCAAGCAATATTCGCTTAATTCTACTATTCAGCTTTTTCTGCTCAGCGCATTTTACAGGAAACATCACTTCTGGTGACCATTGCTGTCCATATTCATACCCTGCATTTTCTGGCTTTCAGGCATTTTATATGTTGAGACTTTCAGTCTTGATTAAATTCACCACTGAGCGTGTATGAGGCATTTGAAACCGCATAGACCAAACGATCATTCGTGGTACTTCCATCCCTTGTGGTCGCCAGGCCGGTATAATCCCCATTGACGCCAGAGCCATCACAGCCTGTCAGTTCAACGTCCGCACTGTACAAGCGGGTACCGCTGACAAGGAGGACAGCTCCGTTCATCTTGCAGGCATCAAAAAGCTGACCGATACCAGCAGTTTTGTCATGAACCAGATTCCCCGCACCATCGATAGTAAAGCCAAACTCATCAAAACCGCCACCAGATCCCCGCCAGGCAGAGGTCATCGCGGCCGCCTGATCATTTGTTGCAGCATACAGCAGCGTAAATTGCCCGTTGCCGACACCGTTACCGCTCAATGTAGCGGTAATTGATGAGCCTGTTGTGATGGTGCCACTCGCCGTGGCGGATATTGGATTTTTGCCGTTCGTATAAATGGTGAAATCAGCCTCAAAAATCTTACCATTGATGTGGGTAATGGCGCCATTATAAAGCAGCTCATGTTCCACGCTCAGCATCATGATCCGGTTGCCATCCACCATGGCTTGAAGATCAGTAATGCTGATTGTCCCTCCCGCGCCGTCATCCACACTGGCGGTGCCTTTATTGATATAGTACCCGACCGGATCGGCATCGGATGGAGGCAGTATGCGAACCCCAGGGCCACCGCATTAAAACTTGTGCAAATGCAATGAATTAGAGGATCATTGCGAGAAACAACATCAGGAGCTTCTCATGACCGCCAGTATCGTAGAGCATTTTTCCTCGTTAAATGACCCAAGAAT
>JALTPW010000427.1 GCA_026999335.1 Chromatiales bacterium | reverse complement strand
CATGAACATGCAGACCCCCGACACCGCGTCATCGGTCACAGAAGACGACCGTGCGCCCCTCGTCATGAAAAAAGTCACCGCAGCCAACGCCCGGGACATCGCCCGGCACTTTGAACTCCTGAGTGAAAGCCAACCGCTGTTGAGCGACACACACACACCGGGTGAATTTCTGCGAATCCTCATGGATCACGGCCATTACCATGACGCCATCACCTTCCTGGCCCACGCCATCCCCGCCCGCGAGGCCGTGTGGTGGGCGTGTCTTTGTACCCGCGACCATCTGGCCGACAGCAATGAGGCCTACCAACAGGCCCACACCGCCGCCGAAGCCTGGGTGCGAAAATCCACGGAAGACAACCGTCGCAGCGCGGAACAAGGGGCCGAAGAAGGCCATTACAAAACACCCGCCAGCTGGACCGCTGCAGCCGCCTTCTGGAGTGGTGGCAGTATTGCCCCGGTCGGTGAGCCGGTCATGGAGCCCCCCGCCTACCTCTACGCCCACGCCGTGACCGGGGCCATCGTCATGTCCGCCGGACTCGGCATGCCGGCCGAAAAAGACGTGGAAGAACGCTACCAGAACTACCTCAAGCACGGCATCGCCATTGCCAATGGGGGCAATGGATAACATCCCGGCGCACAAACGACACACACAAAATCACACCACTCAAAAGGAAATCCGCCATGGGAAAACCCGCCGCCCGTATCACCGACATGCATGTCTGTCCCAAGCGAACAGGCAAAATCCCCCACGTTGGCGGCCCCATCGCCGCCGGTTCTCCCGATGTGCTCATCGGCGGCCTGCCCGCCGCCCGGGTGGGTGACATGGCCGTCTGCGTAGGATCGCCGGACAAAATCGCCGCGGGTTCTTCCGGCATGCTCATCAACGGCAAACAGGCCGCCCGTATGGGCGATGCCACCGCCCATGGCGGAAAGATCGTCGGCGGCTGTCCCACCGTGTTGATTGGAGATGGGGGCGGCGGTGGGGGCTCAGCGCCGGTAAAGACCGCTGATACGGGATCGGATGTGGGCGCAGGCGGCTTTATCGCTGCCCAGCAGGCGCAGGCGCAAACCTTGGCCAACGCGGCAAAAGCCGGCAAACGCTATTGTGAAATCTGTGTCCGATAACCCGGCCCAGTAAAGGCGACAGCACATGATCTTTGACGACCCCCGCCAGGAAA
>JALTPW010000426.1 GCA_026999335.1 Chromatiales bacterium | reverse complement strand
CTAACGTTTAAGCTGTGGGGCGCGCAGCGAAGCAAGCGTCCCACACGAGCGCCTTGTTAGCTTCTTTTCTTCTTCATTTCTTGAAGCAATTCTGCGGCGGTTTTTACAGATTTGCTACTGGTATCGGTTTCAAATTTAATAAGCAATTCTCGAGCTTTATTTTCACCCTCGGATAAACCTAATTTTCTAGCTACAAAGACTGAAGCCATGACTGCTCTATATACATATCCTATGAGTTGTCCTCTCCATTCATCTACTCTCGGTGTGCCAGACATTCCATTTAAATGAGGATGAGCTCCACCGAACATTTCCATTATATGGGGATACGCACCATGCACGTACCCAGAGAATGCTTGATGAGTGGACCGTAAAAGTTCCTGTGCATCAGACTGATTTAACTCAGAAGATGCTAATTTACCGAATGTGGCATGTATTTTACGAACTGGAACATTCGCTCTTTTTTGAGTAGAGCCCAATGGGTCTTTTGGTTTATCAAATTCTTCTTGGAAAAAATCAGTAAGAAATTGCAACTGATCTTTACTGAAATTATCTCCATCTTGGGGCGCAAGCAGGTAAAATATTTCATTACAAAAATCATCAGCCATTCTACACAAAGCACCAATTTCTTGTGTGTAACCTGTGCGGAGGAGAACCATGGACGCGTTAAGGGTACTTATAAGTTTTACACCTTTTAGATAACAAGCTAGTGACTCTGATATTTTCTGATAACGCCACACCTTAATACCACCAATATCTACGAAAACTGGTGGGTCTATTTTGTCTGCAAATTCATGATACAAACCGCCCAATTCCGAGAGTGTGTTTTCTAAGTAAGTATCAATGTCCATATGTATGTTGTGAAGCTAACGCCCAGCTCACCGGCAATTCAAAGTGGCACGTTTTTGCGGTTTTTGCAAAACAAGTGCCGCTTTGAATTGTCCGAGTGCAGCGCCTTGTTAGCTTTTTTTGTATGAACCTTCATGAGTAGATATAACATCCTTATCACTAATTGAAGCAAAGAACTCTGATGTTTTTAATATCAAATCGCGAGCCGAAATATCATCTTGTGGCTCACCTACTAATAAATCCTTACGTTCCACGTTAATTCCAGACGCCGATCTACCAAGAAAAAAAGGGGACGTTACCCAATCAAGAAAAAAAGGGGACGTTACCCAATAA
>JALTPW010000425.1 GCA_026999335.1 Chromatiales bacterium | reverse complement strand
TCAATCACCGATTCTGTAAAAAGGATTGAACCTAAACTTGCCTTAAGCTATGTTCCAGATTATAAAATTAATACTTTTATGTGTTGTTTTTTTGCGAAATTAAAAAAATTAAATAATAATTAATGTATGCAAGAAACTGCAACCACATGTAATGTATTTTTTCACACTATTAATAAAACCTAGTTCATCATACGAGTGGCATGTCCTTTCGTAAAGTTAAGCTTTATACGTACGATGCGTCGGTGCGTAGCGTTTGGGATTCACTACTCAATACGTGCCCCTCTTAACCACCGAAACTTGTGTTTGATCAGATAGATGGGTATTATTGAAAGTGTGTAGAAACACAAAAGCTGTAGTTGAATGTCCCCTTTAACATTATGGCCCATGATACATGAATTGTTGAGGTCAACCTAATTACGCGAATTTCCTGGTCAAGTGGTTCGTTTTCTCAAATATGAATGATGTTTTGGAAGTTTTCTCAATTATTAATTGTTCTCTAACTCAGTTCACACAACCCACGGTATTTAAAAGCAGATATATTTGTCAGGAAAGCGCATGCGGTGATAATTATCTATTACAGTTTGAGCTAATGCACCTTTAAAGGGGGACGTACGCAATGTGTAGTGAACCCCAAACACTACCCTTCTACGATTCGTACGTAGAAACTTAACTTTAGGAAAGGGCATGCCAATGGATTATAGAACTAGGTTTTATAAATAGTGTGTAAAAATGCATTATATGTGGTTGCAGTTACTTGCATACATTAATTATTATTTAATTTTTAAAAGTTCGCAAAATACAACACATAAACATATTAAATTCTATAATCTGGAAAATAGGTTAAAGCATGTTTAGGTTCAATCCGTTTACAAAATCTGTCATTGAAATTTCATTTTCAAATTGGTTTTCTGATAAAGCTTCAATTAATACTTGTAAATGTTTTATTGTCTCTAATTACGCACGCCCGACGATTAACCCCATACCTATTAATTGAAGATGTACGGGGAAACACATTTCAAAATCAAATTTCAATCACCGATTCTGTAAAAAGGATTGAACCTAAACTTGCCTTAAGCTATGTTCCAGATTATAAAATTAATACTTTTATGTGTTGTTTTTTTGCGAAATTAAAAAAATTAAATAATAATTAATGTGTGCAAGAAACTGCAACCACATGTAA
>JALTPW010000424.1 GCA_026999335.1 Chromatiales bacterium | reverse complement strand
ACGCCCATTTTTGAAGAAAACGCCAATTACAAACAATTCGATGGCAATGTCGGTTATTACAAAACCACCAAAGACATCTTCGAGAAAGAACTGCACGCCTACACCATCACCCACGCCATTGACGATAAAAACGTACTGAGCTTTCATATTGATTATTTTGGTAAAGACAGTGGCAATAAAGACGGCGATGGCAAGGCGGGCGATAAAAAGCCCCCAACAAAAAAACAGAAAGGCCAAACCCCACCACCCGAAGCCGTTATCAATGCCATTATCGAAAAGCACAACTACGCCACCAACGAACGCCGTTTCAATGCCGTACTGGCCACCGCGTCCATCAACCTCGCCATTGAATACGTTGAACAGTTCAAAACCATTCAGGCACAAAAACAGGCCGATGATGAAAACTACCAGCCATTGAATATCGCCTGCGTTTTCTCACCACCCGCACAGGTGGTGGCTAACGATGCAGACAGCACGGGCAGCAACGTCAAAGACATCAAACAACTGCAAGACGACCTGCCGCAGGAAAAAGCCGACAACCAGATAGAGCCGGAAAAGAAAAAAGCCGCGCTGAAAGCGATCATTGCCGATTACAACCAGCAATACGGCACCAATCACACCATCAACGAATTCGATCTGTATTATCAGGATGTGCAGCAACGCATTAAAGACCATAAATACCCCAATACTGACTACGCGCACAAAAACAAAATCGACATCACCATCGTGGTGGATATGCTGCTCACCGGCTTTGATTCCAAATACCTCAACACCCTGTATGTTGATAAAAACCTCAAGCACCACGGTCTGATTCAAGCCTTCTCGCGCACCAATCGCGTGCTGAACGACAGTAAACCCTGGGGCAATATCCTCGATTTCCGCTATCAGGAAAACGAAGTCGATGCCGCCATCCAACTCTTCTCCGGTGCCGCCAGCGACAAGGCGCGCGAAATCTGGCTGGTCGACCCTGCGCCCAAGGTGGTAAAAAAGTACAAAGAAGCGGTGGCGCAACTGGAGTCCTTTATGCAATCCAAAGGCCTGGACTGCGAACCCTCGCAAGTGCTCAACCTCAAAGGTGACACTGCCAAAGCGGAATTCATCAACCACTTCAAAGAAGTGCAAAAACTCAAAACCCAACTAGCGCAATACACCGACCTCGACGACACTGGCAAACAGACCAT
>JALTPW010000423.1 GCA_026999335.1 Chromatiales bacterium | reverse complement strand
TTACCCGTATCGACTACGCATCGGGTATGGATGACGATGGCATGGGAGCCTCACGTGCGCCAATCTACAAGGAACGTCAGGACTGGTTGCCTGCAGTCGAGGTGCGTGGTGAAGGCATCTTTATAGAATTGAAAGAAGAAGCGCTGGCGAGCTGGGAAGCGGAGCCTGCAGTACAAAAACGGGCCTCGGCCATAGAGCAAAAATACAAAGAATGGGCGGCTGAGCGCGGTGTCGATACCGATGATTTCCCCGGTGCCCGCTACGTATTGCTGCACAGCCTGGCCCATGTACTGATGCGTCAGCTCGCTCTGGATTGCGGCTATTCAGAATCTTCCGTACGCGAGCGTATCTACAGCAGTACCGATCCCGAACGCAAAATGGCAGGTATTTTGTTATATACCGCCAGTGCCGATTCCGAAGGCAGCCTGGGTGGCCTGGTCGATCTGGGTACCAAAGAGCGCTTCCCTAATCTTATTCATAGCGCGCTGGAGAATGCCAAACGCTGCTCGTCGGATCCGCTCTGTGCCGATCATCAACCCGATGTGCATGCCACCATCAACGGTGCTGCCTGCCATGCCTGTGTGTTGGCACCGGAAACCTCCTGTGAAGCCTTTAACCGCTTTCTGGACAGGAACTTCCTGGTGCCTACCATGGCATATGGTGATATGGCGTATTTCAAGTAAGGGGTGGCCATGTCTGCTTCAACGGATAGCGACGCGAAGGCGCTGGCACAGAGTGTTCGGCAGTTGATCAATGCTGGCGCTTTTGCGGAAGTTATTTCTGCAATTGAGTCTGGCTTGCTGACCCCGCAATCCGGCTCGGCGAGTATTGCCAGGCTGGCGGCGGGACGAAGTGCTGTGCAAGAAGCCCTAACGCGCCTTCTACGCAGTTGGAACGAGCAGTTTGATGCGCAGAGTAATACTGTATTTGCCTTGCAGCTGGTTGCTTTAAATGAAGCTGTAGCGCAAACGGCGAGCGAGGTCACCCCAACCGAAGTCGTCTGGACCGGGCCTAAGGTCGAAGGCTCCTATCTGCGTGCCACCCGTCAGGTGGTGCAGGACATCATTGGCGCCGCCCAAACCGAACTCCTGGTGGTGGGTTACTGGCTGGCGGGAAAGGAAGACCATGAAGGCATTATCAATGACATCATCGAACTCATAGCAAATGCAGTAATGCGGGGTGTTAAAGTGACCATGGTATTGGACGAGGGTGAAAAAGGCTACGGCAAAAATAACCGGGATACGTTGATTTCACTGTGGCCGAAACACGTTGTTCTGCCGAAGTTGCTGACCTGGGAAATCCCCCCCGATGATAAACATCTGAAGTTGCACGCCAAAGTGCTGGTAGCCGATCGCCACGATGCCCTGGTGACATCGGCCAATCTGACCATGTATGCGCTGGATCGTAATATGGAAATGGGTGTTAGGGTGCAAGGGCAGCCCGGTGAACGGATTGCACAGCATTTTGATTTATTACAAGTTAAAGGAATTCTTGTGCCTTATCGCAACTGAGAGTTCATTAGTTCAGATAGCATTCATTGAGGGAAAGCAGTTTACCAATAATCTTGTCAATTAAAGTGTCTGAGACTCGGTAACGCACAACTTGTTTTTCGCCATCTGCGTAGTCCTCATAAAAGTCGTAGTCAAATTCTAAATCATGCCATTCGTAAGCATTCCTAACCGCTTTAGAGAGTGTGATATGGGCTTCTCTAAAGCGGATTACTTGAGGACTCATATCAAGGGGATTATGAAATCTATTCATTAAGTCGGTATATCCCAACCGTTCAGACCTCATGATTTCTTCACGAACATCTAAGTATTTTGAGGTAATATTTATCAACTGGATTAACTTATCTTCGTTCGGAAAGGGGAAATTTACAAAGCAATCATCAGCTACGTAGGTAAGTCGATCCTCTAGCGTTGACGAGAACATTCGAATCCATGCTTCGTGGATATCACTTTGAAGAACGGCAAAGTAACCTTGATGGCTGGTTGTGAAAACCACAATCTTATTTGAATACACAATGTTGCTGTCGGTCTGGAATACTCCCCAGTATTTTCCGTTTTCAGAGCAACAAAATACGTGACCGGTTGAACCCATTAAATATTGTCTAAGCTCGTTCGCTTTGGCGCCGAATTGCCACCAATTTTTTCTAGAAATTGTCGGTTTTAGGTTGTCTTCAATGAACGTATAGAATATAGGAAATTCTTTTTCAATCGTTTCTATATCCCAATCATTAATTTCAATTATCTTTCTTTGGGGGGTAATTACCGAATGGCTTAATAGGTCGTCGCCAGTCATGTATGGCTTGATGAGCTGTTTGGCGCCGGGTTCGCTTGAGATGATATTCTCAATTTCTTCTTCAATTATGGAGCCTTTTTCGCCTCTAGATATAACAAACTTCGATCCTTGTGGTTTGCAACCGAGTAACGCCTTAAATTTCTGAGGTAAACTTTTGGGGTTGGAATTAGGGCCAAAATCTAAAAGGTATGCTGTTATTTTATCTACGACATTACCATCTATAGATCGTTTAACGAAGTCTAGAGTTTTTCTTTTGGCAAGCCATACTATCGCTATATTAACTGCTGCCTTCCCAGGCCACGGCATTCGCCTAACTGCCTCATAAATATCACCACCATTTTCAAGCAAATACTCTAGTGATGACTGCCTTGTATCTCCTTGCCTGATGGTTTTTGTGGCGATAAGACCGAAGCAGCCATGCGAACGCAATAGGTCAAATGCTCTCCTGTAAAAGAATGCACAGAGATCTGTTTTACCACCGGTTTTAATATTCTGCAGCCTTAAGAATTCTACAAATCCTTCTTTTGCCGAATTCGCTAATGTTACAGCTCCTGCAAACGGCGGGTTGCCAACAAAGGCATCGAATCCGACATTATCTCGATGAAACACTTCCGGGAACTCCACTTCCCAACAAAAAGGCACTATCGGCTTTTCGCCGGTGGTTAATTCCTTCACTATCTTGTCGACTTCAGCAACTGTCTTTTCGTCTTGGTTCATCCGCTCAAGCAAGTAGCGATAACTGATCAGATTGGTTTCGCGTTGTTTGTTATTGGCACCATTAAAAAAGGCAGCTACCGCCAAGGTGGCCTTTAGCCGAATGTCGGCCAGGGCCTCTTCGGCTATGAGGTTTTCCTGTTCCTTGCGGATAAAATCGTGATCAGGGATATCGTGAATGGCTTCCCGGTGCTGCTCGGCTTCTTCAACTTCGTGTTCCGGTGGGCTCGCAAACAGGGGGCCGAAGTCGTTGGTGATGGGCTTCCAGGTAAAGTTGCGTATTTGCTCCGGTGACAGCCCAATCAACGAGTTGCCGTGTTTCAGTGCATGATCCACAAAGGTGAAGGGGCGATCAGTGGAGAGTGTGGTCAACCACAGTGACAGTTTGGCCATCTCCACAGCG
The DNA here is from genome assembly GCA_026999335.1 of Chromatiales bacterium. Classification (GTDB taxonomy): domain Bacteria; phylum Pseudomonadota; class Gammaproteobacteria; order SZUA-152; family SZUA-152; genus DRQN01. Next base: position 911 of record JALTPW010000423.1, on the reverse strand, counting down.
AGCCGGTTCATATCCACCCCGTAGATGCAGCGTTCAGCCACATAACGGCGTGCAAACACAATGCGCTCCTCACGGGATTCGGGCATCAGGTTTTCTGTCGCCTCACCTTGTGATGGGGGGGCAAAGGGCATGGTCAGGATGGCATCGGGTTGTTCGGCGGCTACGCGCTCCCAGGCATCCACTAACCGCTCTGCCAGATAGCGCGTGGCCTGCACCAGGAAGGCGCCGGAACCCATGGCGGGGTCGCAGACTTTGAGGCTGAGTATTTCCTGCGGGGTTTTGATCTGCTTGGGCTCAACCAGCAGCCCAGGCTTGCCTGCCACATTCACATAGACCTGATGCTCCAGAGTGCGGCGCACCACCGGTTCAGTGAGTGTGGGTGGCGTGTAGTGTGCGCCACTGGAGCGACGATCCTGGCCTTGGGTTACGAACAGGCCGCCCGGCCGTACAACCCCTAAGTCTTTCACAAAACGAATGACCGGTTTGGCCTGCTCCAGTAGTTCGGCATCGTCAGTACCCAGGTTCGCCAGTGTATGGCGCTCTTCATCTCGTTCCAGGGTTTTCTTGATAGTGCCCGCAGTTTTGCTGGTGTGTTTGGCAATAGCTTTGACTAATGCTGCCTGGTCCAAGCCATTGAACACCGTCGCATCGACTGGTTCCGGCTCTTTAATCTTGCTGCCCCCCTGCAATAACAGCAGTGTTTTATTGGTGGGGGCTCTGGCAACGCGGCGATCTAGCAGGCCTTCATACATATGGCCTATCTGTTCCACGGCCAGTGTGCGGTAGCTCACTAGCTGGCGCACACCATCCGCCTTGGCGTACTTCAGGCTTCTTAAAATATCCCGTATAGCCGCGTCTCGGACTTTCGGCGGTTCCGGTATCTCAGTGGGCCAAGAACCTTGTTTGGTTCG
>JALTPW010000422.1 GCA_026999335.1 Chromatiales bacterium | reverse complement strand
CTCCTCGACAACACGCTTCACTTTAAAAGGACAATACATCCACCATTTTTTTGGTGATATTATCGATACCGGACGCAGCTTCGTCCTTTAGCTGCATAAAGCATTGCCAGCAGTAGCACCTTATTTCATTCGATGAAAAAGAAACCTAGTGAATGAACACCATTTGTTTTTTTTGCTGGCTTTTAAAGCTATGCCCTACAATTTTGTTGACACGGTTTCCTCATTACTGTGCATGAGTCGTGTGTCCTTGCAGCGCTGTTGTTGTCGTGATGGCCTTTCCTCCAGTCGCATTACACGCTTTCACAGGTACTACACCATCATCCGAAGGCAGTGTGCTCCTGCACTGCCCCCTTACCCTACATCCATGTAAGGCAACTTCCTGAGCCGCATCAGTTGTTCTCGCTTTATTATCACTTGTTCAACTTACTCTCTTCCTGAAAGACAGCTCAGGATCTCGGTAATTGCTCCTGCATTACCCTACCTCCTGCATCCATGCAGTCGTCCCGAGTTACCGATTTTTCCCGGTGGTCACCAAGAGTAGGCCCTTTAGGGGGCATGCCATGCTTTACAACCCCGAAGCAGCTCTATGATACTTGTCCGTCGCATCACAGAATAGTGGCTTCCAGGAGGGGTAACCTGTCGCCCTGCTTGTATAGGAACTTACGAGGCTAAATCACTTCAGCTAATGCTTACGGCCTGCTGCCTTGCGCACGCCGTGCTTAACATTTGGGATCACTCCCGCCTGCCCGACGCTTGCTACCCGGTGGCTGACCTACCTTGCCGGGACGGGATTCTCACCCGCTGGAATTATCGACCTGGCTCGGACGCACACCCCTTTGCTTTTGCAATCCACAATGGCTTTTTCCATCCTCATTTTGGGGTCAGACTCAAATTAATCATTCATTGACCTCCTTTCGCGGCCTGCCTCTCGGTTTTGGTGTCGTGCGCCGCCCGGATAATCGCTCTATCTTCTCTCGAAAGCAGTCATTACCCAACACCCAGCCGGTATTCGTTGCCTCGCGGATGGCGCCCAGTTCTCCCTTGCTCAGGGCCGCTCTGAATAATTGCCGATAGGCGCTCTGTCTTGCCTGCGGATTCCGTCCTAACCGCCTGTAGAGGGAATGCGGGCTAACCAGTGCGTTTTCCTCACCCCGGGCATTGGCCGCATAGCTGCTCCAGGGGTAGTCCAGCGGATGTTTGACCATGCCTGCCCGTACCGGATTCAACTCTATGTAGCGCATGCAGGTTAGCAGGTAACGTTCACTGTCAATTAGTGTCGCTCTGTAACGCCCTTCCCATAAGGTGCCGGTGCGTCCGTGGGTCTGGTTGAAGTACTGTACGTAGCGCCTTCCCAGTGATTGTAGGGTCTTGCTGATGCTTTGATCTGTGTCCGGGGTGGCCAGTATATGGACATGATTGCTCATCAGCACGTATGCATGAATAGCCAACCCCTGCTGTTTAGCCGCTTCCTGAAGGCAGTCTTTGTAAAAATAGGTGTCCGAGTCGTCAGCAAATATCGGTTCCCGGTTGTTGCCACGCTGGATAATATGCTGTGCCTGCCCTTCGACAAAGTATCGTGGTAATCGTGCCATGCGAACCTCGCACCTGTTTGCCTATGGTGTTGCGAGCAGTATAGTTGAGAAATATAATTAATTCGAGTCTGACCCCAAATACTGCTCCTCTCTGACGCGCGCAATACGGATACCACCATCACGATTTCCAGCTTTTGCGAAAATCGTCGACCAGAGATCCGGAGAGATATAACCCCTCGTCCAGGAAGAGATCCAATATGACCAATGCCTCATCGCCACAGAGTAGCCCTCGCCTAATGGCCTCATCAAGGCAACCCAGGTGCCGGGCAAAGGGGATCTGACGCTCATCACAAGTCTTGCGCACGGGGTCATCCGCAGAAAGGCAGGTGGCACCCTGCTTGCCAGCCACCACAATGGTCACGATATCCGCATGTTTCAAGCCGCGTCGCCGAGCCTTGATTTCGGCCATTTCCAGATAGTGCTTGTCCTTGAACTGCCGCTCTGTCTGGAATACAAACCCCTGTTCCTTCAGATGGATTTCGAGGTCAGCACCAAATTCTTCGCGGATTTCCTGCAGCACCGCCGGATCTATCCACACCCCTTCCGGAAACAGCGCCCAAATAAGGTCGAGCCGGCCGACGACGTGGAAATAATACAGGATGTTGGTATCCAGGCTAGCCTGGCTGTTACTGAACGGCATCAGCCTGGGCATCCTCTTCCCATTGTCGCAGATGTACAGCCAGTTCCTTGCGACTCAAATCGAGCACATCGGCAAGAAAGTCCTGTGTGACTTCTCCTCGCTCGAAGGCCCGGCGAGCCAGGCGCAAAGTGCGCCGGTAGAAACACAGCTCCTCCGTCAGCGGCTGAGGCTCTTCGGTCTGCCACCCACGCTTCTTCCAGATACCCCAGAAGCGACCAGCCTCCTTCCTGCCTATGAAGCCATCCTGTTGCAGACGAGTCAGAACCGCAGCGAAGGAAGCCCGATAGATGCGCTTGATCTCGAAGATGTCCGTCAGGGTCACGGCGCCAAGAGTGCCGACGAAACGACGCAAGCCGCCGGGAGGCGCCAGCATGTGACCTGCAAAGGCATTGGCAATCTTTTCCAGCGGCGAGGTGGCACGACCGCGGGTGCGGTACGGCGCCGAAGGCGCCTGATAGGTCTGACGATGAAAGATCAGATGGGCATACTCATGCATCAGGCTGAAAATCTGATGCTCGATAGAAAGGCAAGCATGTGTATTGATGAAGATGCCCGCCCCCAGCGACTCGCTGTATGCGGAAAAGCCAGACAAGATTTCGCCATCCTCACCCGGCGCCAGATCAAAGGGGATGACGCGGATATCCAGGCTTTCCAGCACCGCTACGGGATCGGAGAAGGCCGCTACCGGCCCCAGTCCCAGTCTGCCGCGCTCCTCCTGCGCCACATCCTGCACGATGGACAGCTCTCGCTCCCCAGCCTTCTCCAGCGGCTCGGTAGGCGGCAAGCCGTGCTGCATGCCCAGACCCGCGGCCGCCTCCAGATCAACAATGGCAGCCAGCTTGTCCAGCAAGCGATTTCGCAAGCCCGGCACCAGCAACTGAGGATGATCGGCACGCAATGCCAAGCGCACACCCTGATCATCCCGCTCGTCGTAGAAATAACTCACCGGTCGATCAAAGCGGGTGGCCAGCCGAAACAGCGCCTCGCTGTCGACGGACACCTCGCCCTTCTCCATGCGTGACAGTGTCTGGCGAGTAATGCCCAGCGCCTCGGCGACCTGTATTTGCGACTGCCCCGAGGCCTCGCGCATTTGACGAATGCGCCGGCCAATACGCTGGCGAATGTCCATTTATGTCACCTCTAACGAACACAATAACGAAAAAGAAAAACAAACTATGTTAACTTATGTTAACACACATTGCGATTTCCGCCATGTTCCCAGGCCGTGCAGCACATCGAGCCTACAGCTCAGGACAAGCGATCCTAGGAGCCTGTCCGAGAATAGGAGTCGTCGCGAGGGGAAGCCATTTTGAGTCCATTTTTTCGGCCATTTGAGGCGAATAGTGACTCATATTTAACGAAAATGTGCGGGAAAATGAGCCAAAATGGCTTTTCCGCAGTAGGCTCCTAGTTCTCGGACAGGCTCCTAGGCATCCAGCACCAGCTTGCGGGTGCGGTATTCGCCGAATTCGCGGATTTCCTTGTCCTTGAGGACGCGGAAGGTTTCGGAGGGGTAGTCTTCGCCTTCGACGTCGGCAGGGTCGAGGATGTAGCGCAGTTGGTCGCGGGTGAGGCCGTAGAGGCGGGCATTGCTTGGTGTTCTGCAGGCGCGTCGTTTCTGTGCCCAGCATGAGCTAATATTCAAAACCCACCTCAAATCCTCCTTCCTTCATCTTCCAACTGCGTACAGTTGGCACAGAATGGACGCAATCTGGGCACAAGCCAAAAATGGGTACAAAACAGGTTATTCGAGCTAATAGTCATTCAGGAAATGATCGTTGGCTCAGTAAGTTGATAGCCGCCCCTGGTGACTAACAAATTCGGCTGAAATACAGGAAATATGGCGGGCGTAACGTGTTGAAAAACAAAAGAAATGGCGCGCCCGACAGGAGTCGAACCTGTGACCACCGCCTTCGGAGGGCGGTACTCTATCCAGCTGAGCTACGGGCGCATGGTCGTTGAACATCCCCGATTGGGGTGCGTAGGATATCGCTTATGACGCGGAACGTCCACGCCACGCCCGGCAAATGCTATTTGCGGTGTTTGGCGGGGTCATATTCCTCGCTTACCGGCACCGAACTGATACGGGCCATGGTCTC
>JALTPW010000421.1 GCA_026999335.1 Chromatiales bacterium | reverse complement strand
TAAAGGGATTTCTGGTTTGCTTTTTATTCCATTGATCGATAGTGGGCTGGAGTTGTGCTTTTGCTGATTCGATGTCATCTAACAAGGTGAGCTTTAGGGCTTTAGCGTAGCGGTTAACCTCTTTTTCGCCCCTCAAATAGGGTTTTTCAGGGTTTTGGTACAATTTGGCCAGCGCACGCGCGGTGTCAAAGTCGCCCGCTAACAGCGCATACTGAACCCCTTCAACAAATTCAGTTTCGCCAACACTCCATCTGTCTACGCAACCATAACCAAAGCCGTTGAGATCCGTCTCTGGTCGATCACCGACATAGTCAGGGTCGTTTTTGTCATAGACCATGTTAAAGTTTTTCAGCATGTAAGCGGCTGCTTTTGAAAAGTTTTCTCTAAAGACTTCGGGCGGTTCACCGTTTAAAAACTGGGTGCGTGCGAGGTCGGCATGACGGTCTCCCAATCCTGTGTAAAAAGACTGTATGGGCATATTTTTCTTTTCATAAAAACTGGAATGATAGTTTTTCCATATTCTATCAAGAGCCTCATGGGATTCCTTAAGCCAATGGTCAATCTGTTGTTGTTCGGGTTCGTTGTCGGGGGTCATGCGTTGTGTCCTCTGTGGTTAGTCATCCACGGTAAATTCCATTATCTTTTTACTGAGAGTGCCATCTTCATCTTGCTCATACACCTCGGCTTTGTTGGTGGCCTGGTTGGCGCGGATGAAGGTGTGTTTTTTCTGGCCTGCATCTTTTTTAATGCCTTTCCACAAATCCACTTCCTTTTGGGTATAAGGCCCGCCGATGCGCTTAGAGGGTTTGCCGACTTTGGATTGCTTTTCTGCCATCACTTCGCCGCGCCGTGGTGATTATGGGCGATCTGCGGCCCGTCCATGTGGGGTTTTTGTCCTGATCGTGGCCGCCAACTGTAGGCGCCGAGGGTGTGTACGGTAAATTTGTTGCGGTAGGTGGTGCTGCCCTGGCCGGCGAGGGCTTCGAGGGCCTGGGGCTGGGTGCCGTGGTGATTCATGCCGGTGAGCTGGATCAATTACTCTGACCCTTTGACCCTTTGACCCTTTGATTCGTCCCTTGATTTACGTTACCTCCCGGATTCAATCAGCATCCCTTTTGGCAAGGTGTAATGCTCAGCAGTTACGTTCAATTTAAAATGCAGGCCAAGATTGGCCAGGGCAACGG
>JALTPW010000420.1 GCA_026999335.1 Chromatiales bacterium | reverse complement strand
GGCAGCCGCGACGGCGTCTACCTGGGCCAGCCGCTGATCGAGGCCGACGGCGTGATGGGACAGATCGTGCATCTCGGCCCGCTATCCTCCATCGCCATGCTGATCACCGACGCCAACCACGCCACCCCGGTGCAGGTCAATCGCAACGGCCTGCGCGCCATTGCCGTGGGCACCGGCGCGCCGGATCGGCTCACCATTCCCTACCTACCCATCAGCACCGACATCATTGAGGGCGATCTGCTGGTCAGTTCCGGCCTCGGCGGACGCTTCCCGCCGGACTACCCGGTGGCGGTGGTCAGCAAGGTCGAAAAGAACCCCGCCCAGCCCTATGCGGTGATCCATGTCGTTCCCACCGCCAAGCTGGAGCGCTCACGCGAGGTACTGCTGGTATGGCCCACGGGGCGCCAGCGGCAAAGCGACGATGCCGATGAAACTCCGACACAGGACACCACGGCGCCATGAGCATCGGCCAACACCGTGGCGGCGGCATCATCGTCCTCAGTTTCATCGCCGCCCTGGCCCTGCACATGTTGGCCCTGCCGGACTGGGCCGAGCCCCTGCGCCCGGACTGGCTGGTGCTGGTGCTGGTGTACTGGTGCATCGCCATCCCCGAGCGCGTGGGTGTGGTCGTCGGCTGGCTGGCCGGCCTGCTGCTGGACGTGGCCAGTGGCGCACTGCTGGGCCAGAACGCCCTGATCCTGGCCATTGTCGCCTATCTCGCCCTGCGCCTGCACCAACGCATCCGCGTGTTCCCCCTCTGGCAGCAGTCGGTCAGCGTGATGCTGCTGGTTGCCCTGCACCTGATGCTGGTGCTCTGGATCAAGGGCATCCTTGGCCAGTCCATCGAGACCTGGGCCTACTGGCTGTCGGCCCTGAGCAGCCTGCTGGCCTGGCCACTGGTATATCTCACCCTGCGCCATTTTCGGCGCGAATACCGGGTTCGTTGAGCGGTCGAAGATATCATGAAGCCTTACACCACGCAGCCACCGTCGTCACCCAGCTTTCACCGCGAGTGACGCGAACAAACCATGGCCAAACCCACCACCCTCAAGGATCATTTCCGCGAAACCCGGCTGTTCACCCACCGGACCATCACCGCGCTGGCCTTCACCGTGGTACTGATGCTGATGCTGATGACACAGTTGGTAAAGCTGCAGGTCATCAAGCATGACACCTACGCCATGG
>JALTPW010000419.1 GCA_026999335.1 Chromatiales bacterium | reverse complement strand
GAATGCGCCTGACTGTGCTCGCAGGAATATTTTGACAGGAATGGCGACGTAGTCGATTTGTTAGGTCTGATTTCGGGTATTTTTTCGTGGTGGTTATATGACAGCGGATGGATTGGCGGAGTACTAGCCCAGAACGCTTGAAAAGCCATTTGCCACAGAGACGCAGCGAGCGCAAAGAGTGGGATGACTCTGCCATAGCTGGTGTGATGCTATGCGCCACAGGACGTGTGACACCGCAGAGCGGTGTCACACGTCATAAAACTTACAAAACCATGCCTGTGGGGTGGGCACTGTGCCCACACAGTTGACGCATATTCCGCGTGGGCATGAAAAACCTGCCCACCCTACCCGGTTTTTTGTGGGGAGCTGTTAGGCTCCCCAGCCCCATTCCTCCCAGACAACAAAAAAGGGGGAAGGCTTACGCCTTCCCCCTTTCACGTCTCAGGCCGAAACCTGAAAATCGACTCAGCTGTAGAAGTCGATCATCGTCTCCAGTGATTTGGCCTTGATCTTGTCGGCGTGGCCGGCGGAACCAAAGGTTTCATAACGTGCCTTGCAGATGTCTTTCATGGCTGCGGTGGAGGCTTTGAGGAATTTGCGGGGATCGAAATTGGCCGGGTTCTCGGCCAGGAACTTGCGTACCGCACCGGTGGAGGCCATGCGCAGGTCGGTGTCGATGTTGACCTTGCGTACACCGTTCTTGATGCCTTCGACGATCTCTGCCACGGGCACGCCGTAGGTCTGGCCCATGTCTCCACCGTATTCGTTGATGATCTTCAACCATTCCTGCGGCACCGAGCTGGAACCGTGCATCACCAGGTGGGTGTTGGGCAGGCGCTCATGGATTTCCTTGATGCGGTCAATGCGCAGAATATCACCGGTGGGCTCCTTGGTGAACTTGTAGGCGCCATGGGAGGTGCCGATGGCGATGGCCAGGGCGTCCACGCCGGTCTGCTCGACGAAGTCAGCGGCTTCTTCGACGCCGGTCAGCAACTGCTCCATGTCCAGCTTGCCTTCCGCGCCGTGGCCGTCTTCCTCGCCCATCTCACCGGTCTCCAGAGAACCCAGACAGCCCAGCTCGCCCTCGACGGAGACACCGCCAGCGTGGGCCATGTCGACTACCTTGCGGGTCACATCGACGTTGTATTCGAAGCTGGAAGGAGTCTTCATGTCGGCCATCAGCGAGC
>JALTPW010000418.1 GCA_026999335.1 Chromatiales bacterium | reverse complement strand
CACGGGAATCAATGGTTTACTCCATTGATTCCCGCGTGGCACATCCCTGTGCCACAGGAACCTCTGAATAAATCAGAGGTTCCTTAATTTTAGAGGAAGCTCTGAATCATTCAGTCCCTGAATGTTCAGAGCTTCCCTGGAGCCTGTCCGAGTAATACAAACAAGAACCATTTGTTGGAATGATATGGACCATATTGAGCCCAAAAACCTTTTGTTGCTGAGAGCGGTGTTTATCGTGGATGAGAAATCACCCGCCAAGTGAGGCACCATTCTTCGAAAAATTGTTACTCGGACAGGTTCCCAGCCCGGATTTCTCACCAGGATCGTCGCGAGGGAGCGTAACGTAAGGGGTTGAAGATGCAGGATGCACGGAGCGTAGACCGACGCAGGCATACCCGGAAGCATGTTTGAGAGACGTCAGCGAGTACGTCCTGGAGATTCAGTCGCTCGCGTTGTCACAACAGATCGTGGTGAAAAATCCGGATTAAGCATTTTCAACAACACACCTTATCACATCGCGCGATTTCAAACTCCAGCGTAGAATGACCGATGCCGAACTGCCGCTCCAACTCGGCCTTAAGCGCAGTTTTAATCGCCTCCGTATCGCCAAAATCGTCGATCACCACATGGGCCTCCAGAGCGTTTTTGTGTTCGTCGAGTTGCCAGAGGTGGACGTGATGCACGTTCGAGACCCCGTCCACTCCCTCCATCGCATGGATCACTGCATCGATAGATACATTTTCCGGCGTACCCTGCATCAGGATATGAATCGTCTTCGGCAGCATGGTTGATGCCTGATAAAGCACATAACCGGCAATGAGCAGCGTCAACACCGTGTCCGTCCAGTACCAGCCATAAAGCAGAATCAGACTGCCGGCAACGATCACGCCCACTGAGGCCAGTGCGTCCGATACGTTGTGCAGAAACGCTGCACGGATATTCATGCTGTGCCGGGACATGGTGTAGGTCAGTACCGCCGTCGCCACATCGATCACCAGTGCAATACCGGCCACGATGACTACCGTCCAGCCCTCGATGACCTGCGGCTCAACAAACCGCCACATGGCCTCATAGACCAGGTAAAGTCCGACAATCACCAGGGTAACGAGATTGATCAACGCGGCAATGACCTCGGCGCGTTTGTAACCGAAGGTTTTAAACCGGTCGGCGGGTTGTCTGCCGATCCTGCGAGCCACCCATGCGATCAACAGGGATGCGGCATCACTGTGTCAACGGACAAAAATAATTGACCCCCCATCTGCCAAAAATATTGACCCACTCCTCCCCTAAGGATCTGCCTGCTCATAATCCTTTCTGGCCACCGATCAGGCCACTCTGTCTGGCTTGGCGGAGGCGATAGCTATCCCCCCGAATCTGGATCACATGGGCGTGATGCAGCAAGCGGTCGAGCATGGCACTGGTCAAGGCCGCATTGCCATCGAAGATCTCCTCCCACTCCCCAAACGACAGGTTCGAGGTCAAAATGACGCTGCCCTGCTCATAGCGCTTGGCCACCACCTGGAAAAAGAGGTCCGCTTGTTCCTTGCGCAGTGGCAGATAGCCGATCTCGTCAATTACCAGTAGCCGCGGCCCCAGGATGGCTCGCTTCAGGTATTGCTCGTAGCGGTCCTCCCGGCGGGCCTTCTCCAGCTGCAGCACCAGATCTGCGGCAGTGGTAAAGCGCACCTTGCAGCCCCGTTCGGTCGCCCGCAAGGCCAAGGCAATGGCCAAGTGGGTCTTGCCCGTCCCGCTGGGCCCCAGGAAGATGACGTTTTCCCGACGCTCCACAAAGGCCAGCCCGGCCAGTTCATCGATACGCGCCTTGGGTACGCCCCCCGCCGCCTCGAAATCAAAGTGCTCCAGCGTCTTGATCGTGGGAAATCCCGCCAGCTTGACCAGCATCTGACGGCTGCGCTCGGCCCGCAGGGCCGCCTCCGCGCCGAGTACCCGCTCCAGGTAGGCTACAAATGACCACTTTTTCTGGGCCGCCTCATCCGCCAGCGTCGCATAGTCATGGGCCACCGCCGTCAGCGACAGCTCCTCACACAGGGTGTCAATACGCTCTGTCATGGCCGTACCTCCTGCAGAATCGCGTCGTACTCCCGCGGGGAGCGCTGCAGCGGATAACGGGGCCAGCTTGTCATCGCATCCGGGCCCTGCGCGGGGGCCACGTAGGCCTGCAGGGCCTGGCGCTCCTCGTCGAGACGATCAACTGGCCGAGCCCGGGTCGTGCCGTGCTCGCGGACATTGGCCACTCGGGCGCACCATAACCGCGCCTCGGCATTCAGCCGCGCCAGGTCCAACACCGTCCCCTCCAGCTCACAGCGGGTCAGCAGGGGGTAGAAGAAGCTATGGGCCACATAATGGACGCTGCGCTCTACCTTGCCCTTGGTCTGTGGCCGGTAGGGCCGGCACAGACGGGGACGGTAGGCGCACTCGGCCGCCAGGGCCCAGATCCCATCGTGAAAACGGTGTCGGCCCCGGCCATAGGCATCCCGCTGGGTCACCACCGTCCGCATGTTGTCGTAGAGCACCTCCCGGGGCACACCCCCAAAAGCAGAAAACATGCGCCGGTGGCAGGCCACCAGCACGGCAGCTCGGGTCGAATCGACATATTCCAGATACAGCCAGCGGCTGTAGCACAACACGCCAATAAAGGCATAGATGCGCTGCCCGCACAGACGATACTCACCCCAGTCCATCTGCGCCTGATGGCCAGGGGCCGTCTCAAAACGCACCACCGGCTCAGGCGCTGGCTCCGGATACAGCCCCGACACAAAACGCTGAACGGTACGCACCGATCCTTCAAACCCCATCGCTTTGATCTCTCGGTGCAATACCGCCGCCGGTAACCGGATCGGTGCCGCACCCTCGACGCGTCGTCGCAGCCAAGACTCATAGGGCTCTAGCTTCCGGGGCCGGCCCGGCCGTCGCCTGCCTGGCGTCCTTTCCAGCCCACCTCTCAGATAATATCTGACCGTATTTCGGGAAATACCCAATTCCCGGGCAATCCCTCGGATACTCAGCCCTTGCCGGGCCAGCAATCTGATCTCCATCACTGCCTCCTTCGTCAGCATCGGGCTCACCTCCTGCTCTTGCGTGAGCCCACATTACACAAAGGTGGGTCAGTTTTTTTGTCCGATAGGGGTCAGTTTCCAATGTCCGCTGACAACTGAAGTTATGCAGGGCATCGGCGATCAACGACAGACTGCCGGAGACCATGCCGCCGATCACCTGCGCCAGCGTCAGCAGCATATTGATGGCAATGGCAACACCCAGGCGCCGGTCTCCCAGGCTGTCAATATCGTGATGCGGGTGATCGTGCCCCATAGATCTGTTTATACCGTCTTTCCTTACATTGAATCATCATCAACGCAAATATAAGCCACTCGCAAATATAAGCCACCCAAGTATTTTTACCTACGAAACTTATGAGATATACAGAGTACTGCAACGAATACCCTACCCGGCCAAGCATAAACCCTCTTAAATATACGTATAAATACTTGGGTGGCTTATAATTGGGCGAGCCGGCCGACGGTCATCACTGCCCTGTCGAGGGTGTCGCTCCACGGTTGGGCACAGTTGAGACGGATGCAGTTGCGGTATTTGCCGGAAGCGGAAAAGATCGGTCCCGGTGCGATGCTGATACGTCGCATCAGCGCCTGTCGACACAGGTCCAGGGCGTCGATGCTCTCCGGCAGTTCCACCCAGATCACAAAACCGCCCCGAGGCCGGGTAACACGGGTGCCATCGGGAAAGTACTTACTCACTGCACGGGTCATGACAGCCGCCTGACGGGCATAGGCACTGCGTACCTGACGCAGATGGCGATCATACCCCCCGTGATGCAAAAAATCAGCCACAGCCAATTGCGACAAAGTGGGCGCCGCCAGGCTGGTGACATATTTCAGGTATTCGATGTCTTCCTGCCAGCGCCCGGGCAACATCCAGCCGACGCGCAATCCCGGTGACAAGGTCTTGGAGAAAGAAGCACAGTAGATCACCCCCCCGCTATCATCCCAGGCACGCAAAGCCGGCGGACGTTGGTCTTCAAATCCGAGGTCACCGTAGATATCGTCTTCGACGAGTGGAATCCTGTAACCTGCCAACAGGGCAACCAGGGCCCGTTTTTTATCCGGCGGCATCATGCTGCCCAGAGGATTGCTGAAATTGGCCGTCAGCACACAGGCTTTCACCGGCCATTTCTCCAGAGCCAGTTCCAAAGCCTCCACACTCATGCCGGTTGCCGGGTCGGTGGGAATCTCCAGTGCCCGCATGCCCAATGACTCGATCGCCTGCAACAGGCCATAGAAACTGGGCGACTCGATGGCCACCACATCGTCT
>JALTPW010000417.1 GCA_026999335.1 Chromatiales bacterium | reverse complement strand
CCTCGACCTCTGCCCGCATTTGCGCCTTCTGGGCATGCATGAAATCAATGGCCCCCTGGCTCAGGACTTTGCCGCCACCGCCGTCGCCAATCAGCCTGGTAGGGTGGGCACGTTTTTTGTGCCCACGCGGTGTGATCCACGATTTGATTCCGCGTGGGCATGAAAAGCCTGCCCACCCTACCTGTCTATAACGCTTGTTGGCGTAGCGCCAAGACCAGGGACATTCAAACCAAACCGTGGTGTGGGGGATTGAAGAGTGGCGCGGGAACTGAAGGGTGAGCCCCCGGCCAGCCGGTTCAGGCAAGCGCCGGTTCACCGTCCATGGACTGAATAAGCAATCCTTTAGGTAACAGATCATGCTCGACCGTCACATTCAGGTGATAGCTTATCGCCAGATTGGCCAGCGCCACGGCATGGTCGCAGATATAACCTTCATCAGTATTTGTCAAATCTTCGGATATAATAAAAACCTCTTTGTAAAATATTAGTTGTTGCTCCAATCCCTGATTAAAGAGCGTTTCATCGTCAGTCAGAATGCCGGAGAGCGTGAGACTCAAGGTAAGGTAGTTTAGTTTGTATCTCTCTTTCGGTGGCTTGGGGGTTAAAGCATCAATGGTCTTTTTTAATAAGGCGCTGCCTTCGTCCCGTTCACCTAAAAGCGCATATTTCAGCGCATGGGCGTAGCGATTGACCTCAGGATCCATTTTATAGCCGTCCTTGCTATCCTGGTACCAGTGCGCCAGCTCTCTTCCCAGCTCAAGATCGGCAGCCATCAATGCATAGTTGAAGCCTTCAATGGCGACAGTTTCCATGACGTCCGCCCAACTGACTTGACCATATCCAGGGTCTAGCCATTTCGCCTCTATGATGGAGCCTTTTTCTCCGGTGTAGTGTGGGTTTTTCGGAGGCCATTTGTCGCCGACATAATCCGGATCCTTCACATCATAGGCCATGGTAAAGCTTTTGATGATGCACCAGACCGCATTGGCAAACTCACGCCGCACCGATGAAACGGGATCACCGTTGAGGAATTTGGCGCGGGCGAGATCAGCGTAATTTGCCGCTTGAGAAACATATGCCCCCTGGATAGGCAGATCCTCTTTCCGATGAAACCCCTCTTTCACCAATTTGCGTTTTCGATCAATCCCCTCTCTGGCAACTTTCAGCCAATGGTCGATCTGCTGCTGTTC
>JALTPW010000416.1 GCA_026999335.1 Chromatiales bacterium | reverse complement strand
AGGTGAGTACACGTTGGCGTTGATAGTCGTGCATGAAGTACCACAGTACCGGTGCGAGGGCGGCGCCGAGGGCGGTGAAACCGGCCACCAACCGCCACGGGATACCGGCGAACAGCAGCACGAAGATACCAGCGCTGGCTACCAGCACGGCGGTGCCCAGATCGGGTTGCTTGGCGATCAGCAGGGTTGGCACGAGAATGATCAGAGCGGCGATGGCGAGGCGTTTTGCTGTCGGTGGTAGTGGGTGGTCGCTGAGATACCAGGCCACCATCATGGGCATGGCCAGCTTCATTACCTCCGAGGGCTGAAAACGGAACACGCCCAGATCCAGCCAGCGCTGCGCGCCCTTGCCGATCTCGCCAGCTACCAGTACCGCTACCAGCAGGCCGAGGCCGATGGCAAAGATCCACGGTGCCCAGCGTTTCAGCGGTGCCGGGTTGAGCTGGGCGATGGCGAACATTACCGTGAAGCCTACCCCCAAGCGCACCACCTGCCGCCACACCAGGTCGATGTCCTGCCCGCTGGCGCTGTACAGTACGAACAGACTAATGCCTGACAGTAGCAGCAGACCGAGCAGCAGCGAGGGGTCTATATGCAGGCTTTGAGACAGGCTGCGGCGGCGCTGGCCAAGATCGTGGACAGGGGTGTCGAACAGGCTCATGGCGTCTTTCCGGCATGTTTAGGGTGGAGATGCCCCTTATCCAGCAGCCAGACATCCATCACCTTGCGTGCGATGGGCGCGGCGACGGCGCCGCCGCTGCCGCCGTTTTCGACGATCACGGCAACGGCGATTTTTGGCTCATGTGCCGGCGCAAAGGCGATGAACAGGGCATGGTCGCGCAGGCGTTTCTGGATATCTTCTTCCACGTATTCCTCGTCCTGCTTGATGCCGAATACCTGCGCGGTGCCGGTCTTGCCGGCAATCTCGTAAGGGGCATTGTGGCCGATACGCCGCGCGGTGCCGTGTTGACTGTGTACGACGTCGGTCATGGCCTTGATGATGTAGTGCCAGTTGGCGTGGTCTTCCACCGGCACGGCGATGTTGGAAACCACCGGAAAATCTACCACATCGCCGGTGTCCGGATCTTCCGTGGCGGCGACGATACGCGGCCGCAGGTGTTGGCCGTAGGTGGAGAGGGTGGCGGTGGCGGAGGCCAGAGCCAGTGGCGTGACCAGGTTGAAGCCCTGACCGA
>JALTPW010000415.1 GCA_026999335.1 Chromatiales bacterium | reverse complement strand
CGCAGTGCACCCATACCCGCTCAGCCTTCAGCGTCGCCATCAATTTCAGAAAAATCCCGAGATGTCTTTTTTCCGGTGCATCGAACGGCACCGGAATGTGGAAATACGACAGCCCCTGCGACGTCACGATCGCGCCCTCATTGTCCATGGCTCCGGCAGAATCCGGCATGGCCAGGTTAATTACCGCCTTATATCCATGCCGTGCGATATCGCCAAACTGTCTTTCTGTCGGCTGACCCGAAGTTGCAATTCTCTCGCTGAGTTGGACGTAGTGGGTGATTGCTTCAATATTCATTGTGCCTTTGCTCTATAATGGCGTGCCCCGGCTGAGCTACCCCTAAACTCAAAATACCGTCATTGCGGATGAAACGCAGTGAAAAGCCAAAAGCCGGCCTGCTCGAAATATCACCCTCCTCATTTGACCAACGATAACACGGTAACCCCATGAAACTACTGATACGCAATCTTGCCCGCACCACGACAGAGGCTGAACTTCACACCTTGTTCAAAGTCCACGGCGCCGTGCAATCCTGTACCCTGATCATCGACCAAAAGACCGGTGGTTCCAAGGGGTTCGGCTTTGTCGAGATGCCTAAGCCGGGCGAAGCCAAGGCCGCGATAAAGACTCTCAACGGCAAGGATGTCGCGGGCAACAAGATCCGCGTAAAAAAGGCCGAACCGAAACCGGTCAATTCAAAAGAAGAGAGTGGCAACAGCAATGGATCAGGAAAAGAATAAATTGGCCAGCCACGATCCCTTGCACGGGCTAACCCTCAAGATGATCGTCACTCGGCTGGAGGAAAAATATGGCTGGGAGGAGCTGGCTCGCCAAATCAGAATCAACTGCTTCAGCAGTGACCCGAGCATTTCCTCCAACCTCAAATTTCTGCGCAAGACACCGTGGGCCCGACAAAAGGTCGAGGCGCTTTATCTGCAAAGGTGGTGAGTGTGAATGTTTTATTGGTCTTGGCAAATGAGATAAATTTGTTGGATATGGTTTGAATATACTTTCGGAGACGGATTATTGCTCCGGCATGTTGGGGTTCACAAAAAACGTTCACCCCAACCTACACGCTAAAAAACATAGTCATGTAGGGTGGGCACGTTTTTTGTGCCCACGCGATGGACTCGATTAATGCGGTTCACAAGCTCACCATCATCCTACGCACTCATCCCGCGATGCCGCTTTTAGGC
>JALTPW010000414.1 GCA_026999335.1 Chromatiales bacterium | reverse complement strand
ATCCTGTTCGACGAGATCCGCGCAAAGGCCCTGTGCTGGGCGCTGGGTCGTGCCGAGGTCGAGGAAATCGATGCCTTGAACATCCTCCAGGCCACCTTACTGGCCATGCGTCGTGCCGTGCTAGCCCTTGATCCGGCGCCACGGCACGCACTGATAGACGGCAACCGCTGTCCTGATTTGCCCTGTAGCGCCGAGGCCATCATCAAGGGTGACGGTAGCGTGCCGGTGATCAGCGCCGCCTCTATCATTGCCAAGGTCAGCCGCGACCGGGAAATGGTCGCACTGGATGCCGACTACCCCGGCTACGGCCTTGCCGGCCACAAGGGTTATCCCACCAAGGCCCACATGGCCGCCTTGGCAGAACTGGGCGTCACCCCCATACATCGAAAATCATTCGCGCCCGTGCGGCGCCTGCTGGAGAACTGAAAAATACACCCATTGCAACAGTGGTTCGACAACAATAAACGTTGAGCCCCAGGCATGAAGAGTGAGGATCCGCACTATTTTCAACGCCTTTTTTCGTATCAAATTCGTATCAGAATCCCGCATACCTGTGGATTGGCTGTGCCCTTTATACGTTACACCACGCTAGCAAAAGCCCTCTGAAATTTTCTAAGACTCTTCATACAACGTTGATATATCAACCTCTAATGCTTCGGCTATTAATACAACCTCTGAGTCAGTGACGCGCCTGACCTGGGATTCGATTTTCGCTAATGTGCTTCGGCTGATGCTCCAGCCAACGAGATTACAGCGGGCAGTCAATGCCTCTTGTGTCATACCTTTTTGTTCGCGCAAGCGCTTGATTTGAGGGCCAATGACATTCATAAGTTAGATTGCTCCGAAATCGGAGCTTGATTTTGGCAAAGAATGCTGCGAATATTGCTCCGAATACAGAGCAATAGTGATCTTTAATTATGTACAGCGCAAAAATAGCCAAGCATATGCCCAAAATTTATCGAAGTTCTCAAATCGTTGGTAAACCCATGAGCAAGGTTGCTGATGATTTGATTTCCTTTGGCTATCAACATCTGAAAAGTATTTACGGTGATATTGATGACGAAGAAATGAGGGCAATTTTACGGACAAAACATGAGCCCGATTTCAGGAAAAATGGATAAATATTTTCATGACTGACTAAATGGCAGTATTGTTTCTTGGTACTAACAGTGGTCTGTAGGGTGGGGTTCACCGTGCGCTTCAGACAGCACTGGTGGCAAGCCATTCACGGCTAAGCCGTTTCTGCAAATGATGTTGCAAGCAGCGGCCAACCCGGAGAGATTCAATAACCTGTAACGGTTCATCGTACTGGGTATACACAAAACAGGATAGAGACATTCCATGGACAAATTCGACCGTATCTTCGAATTGCATCAACTGTTCGCAAACCGTCGCCGCCCGGTCACACTGGAAACCATACAGACCGAACTGGGTTGCTCCGAGTCCACGGCAAGGCGCGCCATTCGTCTGTTGCGTGATAAACTGGGTGCGCCGTTGAAACGTGATCACGTACACAACGGTTATTACTACGACACCCGCAGCCAGGGGCTCTATGAACTGCCGGGTCTTTGGTTCAACGCCGAAGAGCTGCATGCCCTGTTAGTTTCGCAACACCTGCTCGACAATCTTCAGCCCGGCATTCTCACGCCACATCTCGCGCCATTGAAACAACGCCTGCAAACCCTGCTCAACCACCGCCAGGCCGGCGGATCTGACATCGGCCGCCGCATCCGTATCCTGCAAATGGCCACACGCCCTGCGGAAATGAGTCATTTCCGTCAGATTGCCAGCGCCGTCTTGCAGCGCCGGCGACTGCGCATTCTTTACCACGGTCGCGCGCGCGATCAGACCAGCGAGCGTACCGTCTCACCCCAGCGCCTTGTCTACTACCGCAGCAACTGGTACCTCGATGCCTACTGCCACTGGCGCAAAGAGCTGCGCAGCTTCGCCCTCGACCGCCTGCAACCCATTGAAACTCTTACCATTCCCGCCGACGAGATCAGTGAAGAAACACTCGACGCCCACTACACTGAAAGCTACGGCATCTTTGCCGGCCCAGCAACGCACACCGCCCGGTTGCGTTTCAGCTCCCGGGCCGCCCGCTGGGTTGCCGATGAGCAATGGCACCCACAACAGCAGGGCGAAGTTTTTAGTGATGGCAGCTATGAACTGCGCATTCCTTACAGTGACCCCCGTGAACTGATCATGGACATTCTCAAGTATGGGGCGGATGTGAAAGTCATTGCTCCCAGCGAACTGCGAAAACTGCATGTAGAGAAACTGCGGACAGCCCTCGACAATTACACACCTGAGTAGCCTGGGTTGAGCCCGCGAAACCCGGGTTAGCTGTTTTACCGGAGGCGCTTTACCTTCATGTAGATACCAATACCTCTGGAGAGAAGGCCGGAATGGCGAGGCCGTGACGACAAAACCGGAAAAAAAATATGCCTCTAAACAATGCTCAGTTTGAGGCATGTACGACAGAAAAATAGGCAATTTCCTTATATGTAGGGTGGACACTGCCCACCCATGACATTCTACCCAGCCCGTAATGGTGGGCAGTGCCCACCCTACGTCAGGAAGCTGAGAATTGTTTAGAGGCATAAAAAAAATGAAAAAAAAAATGAAAAAAACGAAATATAGTCGTTTGCCCGGTCAAGTTTTGACAGGGTCGGGTGATAGGATCACGGACACTGCAACACTTCGGTATCAGCAATGTGCCGGATTTAAGAGAAATGGATTCATGGGAAGTGACAATGGATAATGAATACATGGCCTTCTTTCAGGCAGCTTTGGATACGAAAGAGGCGCCTTATCCTTATCAAACCAGGCTTGCCACGGAGTCCTGGCCAGAGCTGCTGGATATTCCGACCGGCCTGGGAAAAACCGCTGCGGTAGTGTTGGCCTGGTTGTATAAACGCCGCAATGCTGACCCCGGGACGCCACGCCGCTTGGTCTATTGTCTGCCCATGCGGGTGCTGGTGGAACAGACTCATGACAACATCGTTGACTGGCTGAAGCGCCTGAACTGTTTCACAGATACGGCGGAAGGAAAGGGTATTTCAGTACATCGGTTAATGGGTGGAGAGGCGGATACCCGTTCCTGGGTGGAATATCCGGAAAAGGACATGATCCTCATTGGTACACAGGACATGCTGCTATCACGAGCCTTGATGCGTGGTTACGGCATGAGCCGTTATCGCTGGCCCATTGATTTTGCCCTGCTGCACAACGATGCCCTGTGGGTCTTCGATGAAATCCAGTTGATGGGCGCCGGTCTGCCGGCCTCGACCCAGCTGGAAGCTTTTCGGCGACGGACAGATATGCCGGGCGGCGCGAAATCACTCTGGGTTTCCGCCACCCTGAATCGTCAATGGTTCAACAGCATTGACCTTCGGCCGCATCTTGATTTCCTGCAATCCTTGACGTTGAGTGAGCAAGAAAAACAAGGTTCAGCCGTCAGCAAGCGCCGAAGAGCTGTAAAGCAGCTTCGCCAGGCAGAGGTAGTGCTCAATGCGGAAACCAGTAAGGGAGGCGCGAAGGCTTATCTCGATGCACTGACTGAAAATATCCTCGAAGCCCATAGCGGAGATGCCCCGACTCTGGTCATCCTCAACAATGTGCAACGCTGCCAGGGGCTTTATGAAAAACTGGCAAAACAACTCAAAGGTCAGACGAATGCGCCGGAGTTGCTGCTCGTGCATTCCCGCTTTCGCCAGGCCGAACGCACGGCCATTAACCGGCGTATCCTGAATATTCGCCCAGGTGACGATGTGATCGTCATCGCCACCCAGGCCATTGAGGCAGGTGTGGATATTTCCTCGCGCGTGATGTTTAGCGAACTGGCACCCTGGTCTTCGATGGTGCAGCGTTTCGGTCGTTGCAATCGTGCGAGTGAATATGATGAAGCAAAGGTCTATTGGCTTGATATCGTGTCAGGGGAAAAGCTGTCTCCACCTTATACCGATGATGAACTTGATGATGCCCGTGACATCCTCAGCAAGCTTGAATCCGTCACAGCCGCTGATCTGCCCGCGGTCGAAAATACATTGCCGCTGTATCAGGTAATACGGCGCAAGGATTTTCTCGAACTGTTCAACACCGACCCCGACCTGTCCGGTTTTGATATCGACATATCGCCCTGGATCAGGGATGGCGGCACGCCGCCGGTGCGGGTCTTCTGGCGGGATTTTTCAGATATCCCGGACAAAGAGGGTGCGCCGTTGCGAGACGAGTTGTGCCCGGTATCCATTGGCCAGATCAAGGCCCACCTCAAAAAGCTCGAAAAAAAGAGCGGCCTGGCCGCCTTTGGCTGGGATGCACTTGGTCGCCAATGGAACACTGTTTCTGCCGACAATGTGCG
>JALTPW010000413.1 GCA_026999335.1 Chromatiales bacterium | reverse complement strand
CTGGCTTTTGTGATAACAACGTGGAAAAGAACAATTATAGGTTATTGGTCGGATCCGTTATGGATAATGCTCAACGACCTCGTGAAATACATTCTATTCGGTTTAATAGGCGGGGTTATCATATCAAGGCTTATAAAAAGGAGGTGATTTGGTGGCGAGGAGAAAGACGAGAAGAAGGACGACCAGGAGAACGAGAAGGACGAGAAAAACAACGAGGAGGAGATCTACGAGAAGGAGAACGAGGAGAAGGAAACGTTAGGCGGTGGTTTGCGTGTTCCGGCGGGCCTTCTGGGGGTCTGTGGGCGGTCCGATGAGAGGAGGACCGCAAAATTTTTATATTGAAAATAATAAAATATATACGTGGGAAAAATGAAAAGAACACTTTTGATTTTGGCGGTGCTCGGACTCGCAGGATTTTTCGTAATCTCGTCAAACGCTTTTCTGAAATTTCAGGTTATGGGGAGCAGAATTATTTACGAAGAAGTCAAACCGACCCCCGTTAATGCTTACGGAATAGGTAAGGTATGTTTCGACTGTCCGGAAGTTTACGAAGGTAAAAAAGTAGGAATGTGTGCTCTTTTTTCATCGTCACCAACAACTGTAGGTAATCCGGATCCACAGAACATAAGATACGTTGGTAAACCTGGCGAAAGAATATGTTACGCAAGACATTCTGACAGGGATTACATAAAAAGAGATGACGTTGTGGCCTGCTGTCTGACAGGGTTCTTCGCATACGAGGGAACAAATTTAAGAGAAAGGGCTCCTGGAGTGTATGAAAACGCTGTTGATTGTTGCGTTGGTCAGACGGAACCGGACATAAGGGATGGTAAAATCGTTGGGATGAAGTGTTCTGAATCGGCTCCGAGAACCTATCCGTTCTGGGCTTCGGTTTGCGATTACGCTATAGACGACGCTAAAATTAACGTTAAATTTGTAATGTACGAAGCGGAACAGAGCGAAGCGGCAGGCGGAAACGTGGATCAAGGAGGTGGAGTGTTTTCAGACGTTTCTAACTTAATAATAGAAATTCAGAATTACTTCGTTTTCATAGGTCCTGGTTTGCTCGTGTTCGGATTTTTAATGAGAAAGAGAAAGGTCGGAAAAATAATGATGATAATCGGTCTTATAGTGTCTATTCTCGGTCTGGCGAATTTTAAGTTTAACTTTCTTTCACTTGAATGGTGGTATTTAA
>JALTPW010000412.1 GCA_026999335.1 Chromatiales bacterium | reverse complement strand
ACGATGTAGTCAATGACACAGCTTACTATGCCTGCCAAATTGATGGCCCCCACAGGCCGGTCATCGCGTTGATGCACAAAAAATGGTTGCTCGCCCCCTATTGCCGTGCAATGTATTTCTCACCGATCTTCAGCCCTTGTGCGGCAACTGGGCCCGGCTCGCATGCCAGCAAAATGCCGCTGGCTATTATTCATAATGAAAACGCCTACAACCAGGACAATGAAATCAGCAGGCTGGATTGGCAGCGACTCGATACCCATGGGGATATTTTTCGTTTTTTCAGCAGATGATCGCCTTTCACAAGGCACATCCCTCTCTCGGCCGCAGCCGCTTCTGGCGCAAGGATATACAATGGTATGGTATGGCAGGATCTGGCCTTTTCCGTTCAGCAGGACAATCCGGAAGATTGGCTGCGGGTCATTGATACTGCCCGGCAAAGCCCCCATGACATAATGGGGCCAGATCAGGAGGTGGTGCTGCAGTGCTTGGATGACACGCTCAGGGCTCGTTCCGTGGTTGTACTGATTTCCCGATAAACCCATCAACTTCAGGATGAAAATCATCATGGATGCCGGCCACAGCCCGTCGCTACTAACGATTAATAGCGGTTCATCCAGCCTGAAGTTTGCCTTGTTCACGGTTCAGAACCCGAAACCACCCAAGCATCTGTACCGGGGTGAAATCACGGCGATTGGCGGCGATG
Source organism: Chromatiales bacterium (assembly GCA_026999335.1). Taxonomy (GTDB): domain Bacteria; phylum Pseudomonadota; class Gammaproteobacteria; order SZUA-152; family SZUA-152; genus DRQN01. The sequence goes on along the minus strand of JALTPW010000412.1, from coordinate 3,664 downwards.
GCCGGTTTCATGTCCGCGATAGCCATGGTGCCCTGTTGCAGACACGCAGGGTAACGTTTAGCGATCACCAACAGGCTTTGCAACAGTTGATGGTATGGCTGTCGGAAGAAACCGCATCGTCGGAACTGCTGGGCATCGGCCACCGCATCGTGCATGGCGGATGCCGTTTTCAACAACCGGTCCACATAACGGAAGAGGTATTGGTTTATCTACAGTCGCTGTCCGCACTGGCGCCGAATCACCAGCCTCCCTGTCTGTTGGGCATCACCACATTACAGCGTCTCCGGCTGCCGCAAATTGCCTGTTTCGATACCGCATTCCACCACCATCGCCCGAGCGTGGAACAGCGCTTTGCCCTGCCCGCCTGGCCGGAACTGGATGAAGTGCATCGCTATGGTTTTCACGGCCTTTCTTTTGAATACATCGCAAAAACCCTGGCGGATCACCTGGGCAGCGATGCGGACGGCAGGGTGATCGTCGCCCACCTGGGTCACGGCGCCAGTCTCTGCGCCCTGCGTGAACGCCGCAGTGTTGCCACCACCATGACCTTCACCCCGCTGGACGGCATCCCCATGGGTACACGTTGCGGCTCCATCGACCCTGCCGTGGTGCTGTACCTGCTGCAACAGGGCATGACGGCGGAACGCATTTCTGATCTGCTATATTTTCAATCCGGACTGTTGGGCATTTCTGGCGAGAGCGGCGATATGGCCACATTGCTGCAAAGTGCCAGTATACCGGCGCGGCAGGCCGTCGAGCAGTTTGTGCACCACACGGTACGCGCCATTGGCTCCCTGGCCGCCGCACTGGGTGGTGTGGATGCACTGATCTTCACCGCCGGCATCGGCGAGCATGCCGCACCGATCCGTGCCGCTATCGGCGACGGCTGCAAATGGCTCGACCTGCACCTGGACGACGAGGCCAACCGCCTCGGCCGTACCTGTATCAGCCGTGATGACAGTGCGGTATCGGCCTGGATTATCACCACCGATGAGGAACAGATGATCGCCGAGCACAGCCTGCGCATTCTCAACCGCCACGCTCAACATCAACGCTGACACAGGAGCACATCATGATTGCGTCCTACGCATCCATCACCGAGACACCACTGAACGACGAAGCCCTGGCGCGCATCGATGCCTGGTGGCGGGCTGCGAATTACCTGTCCATTGGCCAGATCTACCTGCTCGACAACCCGCTGCTAAAACAACCGCTGACGCTCGCCCACATCAAGCCGCGCCTGCTCGGCCACTGGGGCACGACACCGGGACTGAACATCATCTACGCACATCTGAACCGGCTGATCCAGGCACGCGATCTGAGCATGATCTACGTCACCGGCCCCGGCCACGGCGCGCCGGGCATCGTCGCCAACACCTGGCTCGAGGGTAGCTACAGCGAGCTGTACCCCACCATCACCCGGGATGCGCAAGGCATGCAAAAACTGTTTCGCCAGTTCTCCTTCCCCGGCGGCATCCCCAGCCATACCGCGCCGGAAACACCGGGCTCGATTCACGAAGGGGGCGAGTTGGGCTATTCGCTCAGCCATGCCTATGGCGCGGCCTTCGACAACCCCGATCTCATCGTCGCCTGTGTGGTCGGCGACGGCGAGGCGGAGACCGGCCCCGCCGCCACCGCCTGGCATTCCAACAAGTTTCTCGACCCGCAACACGACGGCGCCGTACTGCCCATCCTGCACCTGAATGGTTACAAGATCGCCAGCCCGACGCTGCTGGCGCGCATCAGCCGCGATGAACTGCTTGCCCTGTTCAAGGGTTACGGCTACACGCCCTATCTGATCGAGGGTGCCGATCCACAAGCTGTACACCAAGCCATGGCGGCAACTTTGGATCGAGCCATGGAAGATATCCATGCAATCCAGCAAGCCGCACGCCAGGGTGAAAACCGCGAACGCCCACGCTGGCCGATGATCATTCTGCGCACCCCCAAGGGCTGGACCTGCCCGCAGGAAATCGATGGCCTCAAACTCGAGGATTACTGGCGTGCCCATCAGGTGCCGTTCACACAGCTGGCGGAAAAACCGGCGCACCTGCGCGTGCTGGAACAGTGGATGAAGAGCTATCGGCCTGAGACCCTGTTCGATGATCAAGGCCGGCTGCTAGCGACGCTGGCGGCCCTTGCGCCCGAAGGCGAGCGGCGTATGGGTTGCAATCCACACGCCAACGGAGGGCTGCTGCTGCAAGACCTGAAACTGCCGGATTACCGCGATTACGCCATCGACGTACCCACCCCCGGTGGCGTCAACGGTGAGGCTACGCGCCGCATGGGAGAATACCTGCGTGATGTGATGGCGCTGAACGCGGAGCAACGCAATTTCCGCATCATGGGGCCGGACGAAACCGTCTCCAACCGCCTCGGCGCCGTGCTGGAAGTCACCCAGCGAACCTGGGAGGCCGAAACCTACCCATACGACGACCACCTGGCAACGGATGGCCGGGTCATGGAAATCCTCTCGGAACATACCTGCCAGGGCTGGCTGGAGGGGTATCTGCTGAGTGGACGGCACGGCTGGTTTTCCTGCTATGAGGCTTTCATCCACATCGTCGACTCCATGTTCAACCAACATGCCAAATGGCTCAAGGTCAGCAAAACCATCCCCTGGCGACGGCCCATTGCCTCGCTGAATATTCTGCTCACCTCGCACGTCTGGCGACAGGATCACAACGGCTTTTCCCATCAGGATCCCGGCTTCATCGATCACGTCGTCAACAAGAAGGCCGGCATCGTGCGGGTCTATCTGCCGCCGGACGCCAATACCACTCTCTGCATCACCGAACGCTGTCTCAACAGTCGCAACCTGGTGAATGTCATCATTGCCGGCAAACAACCCGAGCCGCAATGGTTGACCATGGATGCCGCCATCAAACACTGCCACGAAGGTATCGGTGTATGGGCCTGGGCCAGTAACGATCAGACCAGTGAGCCCGATGCGGTGATGGCCTGTGCGGGTGATGTGCCCACCCTCGAAACCCTGGCCGCAGTCAAAATCCTGCGTGAACAGTTACCGGCATTGAAGGTTCGCGTCGTCAATGTCGTCGACCTGATGACCCTGCAACCGCGGCAAGAACATCCAAACGGCTTGAGCGATCATGACTTCGATACCCTGTTCACCACCGACAAACCGATTGTCTTCGCCTTCCATGGCTACCCATGGTTGATCCACCGCCTGACTTATCGTCGTCACAACCACCCGGGTCTGCACGTCCGCGGTTTCAAGGAAGAAGGCACCACCACCACCCCGTTCGACATGACGGTACTCAATGAGTTGGATCGTTTTCACCTGGTCTGCGATGTCATCGACCGGGTGGACGGCCTGGGCTCCCGGGGTACGTATCTGAAACAACAGATGCGCGATAAACTGATCGAACACAAACAGTACATCACCAGCCACGGCGAAGACCTGCCGGAGATCCGCGACTGGCAGTGGTAAATCAAGTCGATGCCATTTTTAAGGCATCTAAACAGACATGCAGAGCCGTAGATGTAGGAGCGGACCATGCCCGCGAAAAACAGGCTCAGCCCAGAGAATCTTGTTCACTACAGGGAGGCACAGAGATCATGAATATGGTTTGTTTTTCTCCGTGTACCTCTGTGTCCTTTGTGGTGAGAAATTTTCGCGGGCATGGCCTGCTCCTACGCCCAA
>JALTPW010000411.1 GCA_026999335.1 Chromatiales bacterium | reverse complement strand
TGAAGGTAGCATCCACCACTACCACGTAGCCTGCGCGCAGAACCCGCCGGGCCAGGTCTTCCAGCCTTGTAAAGGTACGTTGCGTGAATTCGGCACTGTAGAGTCCCGCTCCCGGTGAGGAATCACTATGGGCCTGTGGCGCCAGTCCGGCGAGGCGTTTGCGTTCCACATCCGAGCGCAGACGAATCATGCCGGTGGTCTCCAGCAGGGCCTGTGTCAGCCAACTCTTGCCGGAGCCGGACAGACCGTGAGTAATGAGCAGTGCCGGACGTGTGGGGCGGATGTATTTATCGGCTAGCTGAATGTAGTTGGCCAGATCGCTTTCTGTGTTTTCTGATTTTGTTTGGCTGCCACGCAATGCGGCGACCTTGGCGCGCACCATGGCGCGGTAGCACTGGTAATAGCGTAGAACCGACAGCCCGCTGTAATCACCGCTGATTTCCAACCAGGCATTGAGCAAACGGTGGGCGAGGTCGGTGCGCCGGTGATCCTGTAGATCCATGAGCAGGAATGCTATCTCGCTCATGATATCGATCCAGCGCAAATCAGGGTTGAATTCGATGCCGTCAAAGGGTGTCACCCGGCCGTCGATGAGGGCGATGTTTCCCAGATGCAAGTCGCCGTGGCATTCACGGATAAAACCGTCTATTTTTCGTTGGGCAAGGGTGGGTTCGAGCGCTGTAAATGCCTGTTCGCTCCATTGGCGGATGTGTTGGAAGGTATCGTGATGTTTGTTTATAGCGAGGAAGCCTGCTGCGTGCTGTTCCAGTTGTTCGAAGTTCTCGCATACTGGCCGGTGCACTGCGTCGGGTTCGCCAAAGGGTGAGTCTGGCCCGGCGACGGCTATTTTTTCGTGGAAGTGCGCCAAGGTGCCGGCCGTGTCGCTGATGATCTTTGAGCTTAGCTGGTCGCTCGAGACGAGTCGGTCAAATAGACCGGAATTGTCGAACTGACGCATTTTCACCGCGTATTCCAATGCGGGCCCATCGCCATTGATGCGCGGCTCCGTGACGCTTGCAGAAATGCGAACTACCTGTAGATAGATCTGTGGGGCAAGGCGGGCATTGAGGCGGATTTCCTCTGTGCAGAAGTGCTTGCGCAGGGCCAGGGTGGAGAAATCCAGAAAGCCAAAGTTCACCGGCTTCTTGATCTTGTAGGCGTAGTCGCCAGTGAGCAGGAGCCAGGAGATGTGTGTTTCGATGAGTTGGATATCCCGGCACGGGTGGTCATAGGCGGTGGGGTCGAGCAGGGCCGTGATCAGCGCTGGATGGTTTTGTCTACTCATGTTCGACTCTTTCCTCGCGTCTGCTTGATGTTCTGAGTATGGGCCGGGCGGGGCAAAAAATCAGCCGCTGGAATTAGGCTACAATGCGACTTTTTCCTTCCGGTGCACAATGGCTCGTCGCAAATCCTCCCAACCTCGGCGTAAATCCGCCAGCCGCCGCCGACAGAAAAGGCGTCCTGTGCTGCGTGCGCTGTTTGTCATCGCGGTTATCGGTTTTATAGCGTTGCTGGTCTATGTGGCCTGGCTCGACAGCCAGGTGCGCCAGCAGTTCGAGGGCAAGCGCTGGGCACTGCCGGCACAGGTCTATGCGCGGCCGTTGGAGCTGTATCCCGGGCAGGCGCTGACGGCGGATCGCTTACAGGCTGAGCTGCGACGCCTTGGCTATCGCGAACACAATCGCCCACACCAGCCCGGCACCTATGCCCGGCTCGGCCGCAGTCTGGTTATCACCACCCGCACCTTCGATTTCTGGGATGGCCGCGAGTCTTCGCGCACCCTGCGGGTGGAATTCTCCCGTCAGGGCCTGAATAATATCTGGCGTGCCGACAACGGCGATGTGGTCGATCTGCTGCGACTGGATCCGCCGCTGATTGGCCGCATCTATCCTGCACACAAGGAAGACCGCGTGCTGGTGCGTCTCGACGAGGTGCCGCCACTGCTTATCGATGCCTTGCTGACGGTGGAAGACCGGGATTTCTACCAGCACCACGGCGTCTCGCCGCGCGCCATTGGTCGTGCACTACTGGCCAATCTGCGTGCCGGGCGCACGGTACAGGGTGGCAGCACCCTGACCCAGCAACTGGTGAAAAACTTCTTTCTTAGCAGCGAACGTACCCTCACGCGCAAGCTCAATGAGGCCATTATGGCCCTGCTGCTGGAATGGCGCTACGACAAGGATGAGATCCTCGAGGCCTATCTCAACGAGATCTATCTGGGACAGGATGGACGCCGTGCCATCCACGGCTTTGGCCTCGCCAGTCAGTTCTATTTCGAACGTCCGCTGGGGCAATTGAAGATCGGGCAGATTGCCTTGCTGGTGGCATTGGTGAAAGGGCCGTCTTATTACGATCCACGGCGTTTTGCAGTGCGAGCGAGAGAGCGTCGTGACCTGGTGTTGAGTCTGATGACGGAGCAGGGGATGCTCGATTCCGCGCGTGCTGAGGTAGCCCGCGAGGGCAAGCTGGGGGTGACACCGCGCGCTACCAGCGGCGTTACCCGGCTGCCGGCCTTCATGGATCTGGTGCGCCGTCAGCTGCGACGCGACTATAGCGATGAGGATCTGCGCTCCGAAGGGTTGCGTATCTTCACCAGTCTCGATCCCGAGGTGCAGCAGGCCGCGGAGTTGGCGCTGAGTGGACAGCTCGCGCGTCTGCCGGGTGATGATCTGCAAGGCGGTTCGGTGACCGTGGACGTCAATTCGGGTGAGGTGCTGGCGGTGGTCGGCGGGCGCGATCCGCGTTTTGCCGGTTTTAATCGTGCCCTGGATGCACAGCGGCCCATCGGCTCGCTGGTCAAGCCGGCCATTTACCTGACGGCTCTGGTGCGCGGTGACTACACCCTTGCCACGCTACTCGACGACGGTCCGCTGAGCCTCGATCTGGGTGGTGGCGAGACTTGGCAGCCACGCAATTTCGATCACCTGAGTCACGGTCAGGTGCCGCTGTTCCAGGCCCTTGCACAGTCCTACAACCAGGCCACGGCACGCCTTGGCCTGACGCTGGGTGTACCGGCGGTGCTCGATACCTTGCAGGCGCTGGGTATCGAGCGCGAGCTGCCCGCCTGGCCCGCGCAGCTGCTGGGCATCGCCAGCCTGTCGCCGCTGGAGGTGGCGCAGATGTATCACACCCTCGCCGCCGGTGGTTTCCGTACTCCGCTGCGTGCCATTCGTGCCGTGCTCACGCCGCAGGGTGAGCCGCTGCAACGCTATCCGCTGGAGGTGGTGCAGGCGGCGCCGGCATTGCCCGTGTTTCTGCTCGATGCCGCGCTGGTCAATGCGGTGCGCCATGGTACCGGCGAATCCGCCTATCGCAGCCTGCCCGAGTCGCTGATCGTGGCCGGCAAGAGCGGTACCACCAATGATCTGCGCGACAGCTGGTTCGCCGGCTTCAGCGGTGATCGCCTGGCGGTGGTGTGGCTGGGGCGCGATGACAATCAACCCGCCGGGCTCACCGGTGCCCGTGGTGCCCTGCGCGTGTGGGCCGATACCCTGCGGCGGCTCGATGTCCAGTCCTTTGAACCACCGATGCCGCTGGGCGTTGAGTGGGTGTGGGTCGATGCGCATACGGGATTGCGTATCGACAAGGGTTGCAGCAGCGCAGTACGGCTGCCCTTCGAGAAGGGCAGTGCACCGCGTGAGCGGGTGCGCTGCACGGATTGATTTCGGCTGTTTCGAGACAGGGATTTACGATGTCTGGAGAAAGATGATGAGGATTAAACGATGTTGCCGTTTTTTGCTGGTGGGCATGGGACTGTTTGGCGCACCGGTGCTGGCGGCCGATGATGTGATCCCGAACAAGGATGTGATGATGGGTAACGCGGCCCTGGAGCATTGCTTGTTGAACCGCCTCGAGCAGGCCGCCATGGACACACCAGTGAGTGAGCTGCGGGAATATTGCAAGACGGTGCAGGAAGAGACCTCGATGGTGGGCGAGCGCCTGTTCGATGAGCGGCTGATCGAGAACAACCCCTTCGTTATTACCGCTCACAAGCCCAATTATGTGCTGCCGGTTACTTACAACGCCCGTCCCAATGAAGCTCCTTACACAGACAAGGAAGGGCGGTTGAAGAATCTGGAAGTAAAATTCCAGCTGAGCCTCAAGTTTCAGGTGGCCAGCGGCGTGCTGGGCCCTCATAGTCTGCTGTTCTTCGCCTATACCAACCAGTCCTACTGGCAGGCCTACAACAGTGAATTTTCCAGTCCCTTCCGCGAGACCAACCACGAGCCGGAGGTGTTTCTGCTGTTACCGCAGAAGTGGCGCCTGTTCGGTCTGCGTAACCGCGTCATCGTCCTTGGCCTGAATCATCAGTCCAATGGCCGTTCCGGCAGCCAGTCGCGCAGCTGGAACCGCCTCTACGCCACCTTC
>JALTPW010000410.1 GCA_026999335.1 Chromatiales bacterium | reverse complement strand
CCCTGTCCATCGCAGAGGATGAGGCCAGGTGTGATGGTGAGCTTGGCCAATGCCGCCAGCAATGCGGGGATTTCCCGGAATGACAAATAGCCGGGAACGTAGGGGAAGCATGTGGGTTGTCGGTCGACGGCCTGTTCGACTAAATCCAGTTGGGGAAAATGCAGCGCGGCAACGGCCGCGCGAGTGACCTTGCCTTTGTCCTCAAATCCTACATCCACGCCGGCAACGATATTGACGGCGCCAAGCCGGTTTTCGGTAATGACCCTGGTACGCAGGTGTTCCTGTATCGCGCGGGCCTCCACGATATTTTCCGGCCAATGGATCTGCTGGGGTGTTTTCATGGGCGGGCAGTGGCGTAGGCATTTTTACCACATCAGGTCGTCGGGGATCTTGTAGTCGGCGTAGGGATCGTCCTCGGTCAGTTCGGGTTCGCTGGATTGTGCACACAGAATGATACGGTGTTCGTCGCGCTGGCGGATTTTTTCCGCCACGGGCACAGGCACCAGCATGTAGTCGCCGTCCAGTTTGGCGATGGCCAGACGCCCGGATATCAGATGCCGGTGCACCTGCGGTGAAATATGCAGGCGCTTGATGACGCCGGCGTCGGTGAAGTTGTAAGCCACCTCACCATCGCTGCTTTCAACACGATTGGTTTGGATCAGCTGGCGGATCTGGGCACTGATGGCTTTGCGTTCAGCCTCGTCCTTACGCTGCTGGTTCAGTTGCCGGTCACGCTCGGCCTTTTCCGCCAGCGCCTTTTGGGCCAGCAGGGTTGCCGGGCTTGCTGGCGCGGGCGTGCCTTTTTTGCCTTTCTGTTTTTTGCTTTTATATTGGCTTTGCTTGACCTTTTTCGCCTTCTTTTCATCCACCAGGCCGGTCTTTTTCAGCTGTTCGAAAAGTGAGTTTCCCATGAGGCTGGCTCCGGTTGTTGTGTCTGATTCTCCCGTCCCGACGGGCTTGTTGTTGCTGTGCCATGCGCGAAATAAAAAAACAGCATGTCACAATCGGTCCACATTGAGCAACGCGGAAATGTATGGGGAATTTTGCGGGTGATTGGCGGAATTGGTCGGCGTGAGAGGATTTGAACCTCCGACCCCTTCGTCCCGAACGAAGTGCGCTACCAGGCTGCGCTACACGCCGATGATAAAAAGCTAGAATGTACGGTTGACCGAGAAATCTGCGAGGGTTTTCAGTGCGTCAGCGTAGATAGAAGGGGGGACGTCGTGTAGGCACTGGATGGCCTTGTCCGCCTCCTCCCTCGCTTTGCGCGCAGTGTACGCGATGGCATCGGTGGATTCAATGGCGGCGGTAACGGTGCCGATATGCTCGCGTCCGCCTTCTTTGATGGCCTGGCGAATGATGGAAGATTGCTCGCTGGTTCCCTGCTGCATGGCACGAATCAACGGCAGGGTTGGCTTGCCTTCGGCGAGGTCATCACCGATATTTTTGCCAATTTTGTCCGCTGAGGCACTGTAATCCAGTACGTCGTCGACCAATTGGAAGGCCGTGCCCAGGTGCATGCCGTAGCGGGCCATATTCTGTCCCACCCCGGCCGGTGCATGGCTGAGTACGGCGCCGAGTTGTGCCGCAGCCTCGAATAGCTTGGCGGTCTTACAGTGAATCACGTCCAGATAACGCTGCTCGGTGGTGTCCGGATCGTTGCAATTGAGCAGTTGCATGACCTCGCCTTCGGCGATGACGTTGGTGGCATCGGCGAGAATCCGCATGATGTGCATGCTGTCGCTTTCCACCATCATCTGGAAGGCGCGTGAATAAAGGAAATCACCCACCAGCACGGCGGCCTCGTTTCCCCAGCGGGAGTTGGCTGTTTCGTTGCCGCGACGGCGATCCGAGGCATCGACCACGTCGTCGTGCAACAGGGTGGCGGTGTGGATAAATTCCACCACGGCGGCAAGGTTGAAATGCTGTTCGCCGGCATAGCCAAAGGCGCGTGCAGACAACAGCACCAGCAGTGGACGCAGGCGTTTGCCACCGCTGTTGATGATGTAACTGCTGAGCTGATTGACCAGTGCGACGTCCGAGTGCAGGCGTTTTTCAATCAGCAGGTTGACGGCGGTCATGTCCTCGCGAACCAGAGTGTTCACGGCGTCCATATCAAGGTGGGCTTGTTGCGGCTTGGGAGTTTTAAGCATCTTTATTTCTGTCGGGCCTTGTTGCTCGGCCCGTTTCCTCGGGGAGCTTATTATGGGGTTTGACGTGGTCTTGTGTAAACGCTAGAATTCGCGGTCTTTTGTGGCAGTCGCCCTGTGTGGGCAGTAGCTGGAGACGCTCTAAATGTACGCGGTAATCAAAACCGGTGGCAAGCAATATAAGGTTTCCGAGGGTCAGACCCTCAAAGTCGAGAAGATTGCAGCCGAAGAAGGCGCAACAATCGAGATCGATCAGGTGTTGATGGTCGCCGATGGTGAGGATATCACGGTCGGTGCGCCGATGGTCGAGGGTGGCAAGGTCACCGCGACCATTAAGTCGCACGGTCGTGGCAAGAAGATCGAGATCATCAAGTTCCATCGTCGCAAGCATCATCGCAAGCAGATGGGGCATCGTCAGTCATACACCGAACTACAGATCACTGGCATATCCGCCGGTTAATCGCGGGTTGATGAAATACATCCCTATGTTTCCACCCCTACGGGGTCGCTGCGCGGCCTCAATCCGCTTCCGGCGGATTGTTTAAGGAGTATTAATCATGGCACATAAAAAGGCTGCCGGCAGTACGCGTAACGGTCGCGATTCAGAATCCAAACGCCTTGGCGTTAAGCGTTACGGGGGCGAGCAGGTTCGTTCCGGTAATATTCTGGTGCGCCAGCGTGGCACCAAGTTTCACCCCGGCAAGAATGTGGGGCGTGGTCGCGACGATACCCTGTTTGCGACTGCCGACGGTGCGGTGATCTTTGAGATCAAGGGCCCGAAGAAACGTCAGTTCATCAGCGTGGTGTCTGCCGAAGCCTAAACGCTTGCAGTAGCACGATTGACGAAAAGCCCCGCTCGACGGGGCTTTTTCGTATGTGGTCGAATACCTGTCGGTGGATTGCATGGGCGTCCGGACACGGTTTTATAGGGTAGGAACGGCTTTAGCCGCGACAGAGGGTTCGCGGCTGAAGCCGCTCCTACAAATTTCGCTTTTTCTCCCTGGAGGAGAGAGGCAGGCAGCAGGAGCTGGGTGATGAAATTCGTCGATGAGGCGACAATCCGTGTGGCGGCCGGTGATGGCGGTAATGGCTGCGTTGGCTTTCGGCGCGAAAAATACATCCCCAAGGGTGGGCCGGATGGCGGTGATGGCGGTGACGGTGGCAGCGTCTATCTGCTTGCCGATAGCGGTCTGAACACGCTGGCGGACTTTCGTTTTCAGCGTGATTACCGCGCCCAGCGCGGACAAAACGGCATGGGCAGTGATTGCACCGGCAGGAAGGGTGAGGACAGGGTTGTCAAGGTGCCCATTGGTACCGTGGTGCGTGATGCCGAGACCGGCGAGCTGATCGGTGATCTGGTCGACGATGGTCAGTTGTTGCTGGTCGCCAAGGGCGGTGTGCATGGTCTCGGTAATGCCCGGTTCAAGAGCAGCACCAACCGCGCGCCACGACAGAATACGCCGGGTACGCCGGGCGAGGTACGCCAATTGGCGCTGGAAATGACGCTGCTGGCCGACGTCGGTCTGCTCGGTCTGCCCAATGCCGGCAAGTCGACACTGATCAGCGTGGTGTCGGCGGCGCGGCCGAAGGTGGCCGACTATCCCTTTACCACCCTGTATCCGAACCTCGGTGTGGTCAGCCCCGAGCCGCACCGCAGCTTTGTCATCGCGGATATTCCCGGTGTCATCGAGGGCGCCGCTGAGGGTGCCGGGCTGGGCATTCAGTTCCTCAAGCACCTGTCGCGCACCCGTCTGTTGTTGCACTTGGTGGATGTGGCGCCCATGGACGAACACGATCCGGCCGATGACGTGCGCACCATCGCGCAGGAGCTGGCCAAGTTCAGTGGGGAGCTGGCCGGTCGTCCGCGCTGGCTGGTGTTGAACAAGATCGACGTACTACCCGAAGATGAGCGCGCGGCTCGGTGCGATGCCATCATCGAGGCCCTGGACTGGCAGGATCCGGTGTATCGTATTTCCGCCGTCCAGCGCGAGGGTACGCAGAGCTTGATGTTTGATATTCTTAATTATCTGGAAGAGTATGCTCGTACTCTGGAAGAAGAGGGGCGTTAAGGGCGTGCCCTTAAGTCGTATTGCCTGTTTGTTGTTGGGGTTCGCAAACTCACCAGCAACCTACAAAACAATCACAACGTTATTATTAACCTGGCACTGGGAGTTAGACGCTAAACATGCATCAGCGCGCAGACCTTGAGCAATCCAAACGC
>JALTPW010000409.1 GCA_026999335.1 Chromatiales bacterium | reverse complement strand
ACGAACTCACGTACTATGGTCAACCCAGCGTGGCTAAGGACTACGAAGCGCGCGGGCGTGCCATGCCCTTGGCGCGCCTGGGATACCGCATGTCAGGGTATCGGCGGGTTCTCGGAGCGCTCAACGCCCACACCGGCCAAGTGACGTATTGGCATCGGCCTAAGATCGGCGTGGAGGAATGGGTCGGCTTCTTGCACGAACTGATGCAGCTCTATGCCTCTGCCGAGGCCCTCTACATCGTCCTGGACAACAACCCGATGCACTATCACCCAACGGTGATGTCGCATATCAAGCCGCAGTCCTTTCCCTGGCAAGATGTCTTGCCACCCTCGTGGCCCAAAGAGGTCACGCCCGGCTCGTGGCTCATCGAGTTCCTGCCTTTGCCTACCTATGCATCTTGGCTCAACCCGATTGAAAAACTGTGGCGTTGGTTGAAACAGCGTGTGTTACATCTGCACCGCTACTCCGATGACTGGCCCGCTTTGCAGGCGCACGTTGACGCTTTTCTAGACCAGTTCGCTCACGGCTCGGAGGCGCTTTTGCATTATGTCGGCCTGTCACCGTATTAATTTGTTAAACTGCATAATGGCGCGTGGCCGACGATGCCCGACCGAAGACTGGCTGCATTAATCGGAGCGGCAGTACACCAACAAACCGATCTAGTCGTTATTGGCCGATCAGCGCGTTCTAATCAGTATGGAGTTGGCAATTGCCACAACAATGGCCGATGGAAAATTTCCTTAGAGGACCCAAGGCCGAGTATGCACCAGGCACCAGCGCCTTTGGCTACGTGCGTCAGAGCTCAGTCGATCGTGTTTGAATATATTGTGAGGGGGGGACAACCGACAGCGTTTGCACGCATCACTGGGATTTCTTGGTCTCATTACATCTGGACGGCGTTACTACAAAACAAAAACTGCCCATTTCAATGGGAAGGATCATATGCTCACTGAGCGGGCAACGGGATTCGAACCCGTGGCCTTCTCCTTGGCAAGGAGACGTTCTACCGCTGAACTATGCCCGCGAAGACACTCAAAGTATAGCGCAGGCTTATTTATTTGACAAGAGTTTTTTTGGTTCGTGTGGGTGTCCAATGATAATGTCCGGTGCGAACTGTTCAGATAAAATGTCCGCATGGAGACCCAAACGAGTTACACGATGACCCCACGAGAGATTACGAGAGAGGCGGTGCTCAGAGC
>JALTPW010000408.1 GCA_026999335.1 Chromatiales bacterium | reverse complement strand
CTTGCGCACACTGATTGTCGATGGAATCAATTCTGGGGAAAGATTAATCAGTATGGGTATCCATTGATGGTATGAGATGCGCTTGAATGGAGGGCTTAAAGATATACATCATATTGAGAGCGCACCCTAAATGTATAACTTATTCGTTACACTACACTAGGCACTCTTGAAGGATACCGTTAAAGACTGAAACTACTTTGTTTATTGGTAGAAGATCCAACAAGGTGTATCCATTAATACCGACTTGTTAATTAAGAGGCCTAAATATACCGTCATTCCCGCGCAGGCGTCCAGCATGTACAGCGCTTCAAACGCTCTGGATGAACCGCTCCACCCGCCCTTCTGGGCATTCCAGGGCACAAAATACTTTTATCCGGGCTTCACGTCATTCCGTCCGGAATAACGCTGTTTTCAACTGTAAGTCAGCGCCACTCTGGCTTTATGTCCTCGGCTAGGGTATAGCGTCTTGGTCACTGAACAAAAATAGTTATTTTTTCCGATATTACCGGCGGATTGTGGGGGATATGGCGATGATCACCCAAAATCAATTGCAGCGTATGCCTGCCTTCAGACAGTTCAATGGTCTTTTCGGTCTGGCCACCACCAAAGTGGATGACCTCATTGCCCATGGGCTTGTTCAAATCAGGCAGTTTCTCCCCGTCAATGAGCAAATGATGATGACCGGTTGCTGCCTTATCCAGGCCCGCAGGTGACACCCCCATGCCCTGCAAGCCAAACTTTACCGTCACTATTTTGTTAACCGTTTCACCATTGGCCGGGGAAATGATGTAGAGCCTGGCCCCCTCAGGTGATGGCGTTCTTTGCGACTCGCTCGCCTGTACGCCTGAAATCAACAAAAACGGCAAAATCAGCAGTGTCTTCAATAGATATACCATAACATTCCCCTCTTAAATCCGAGCTTGATAAAAGTTGATTTTTCTTGAAAAATCCGGAAAAAACTCTAACACTTGCATAGTCGCAAGTCACGGAGTCATTGTGGCCTGCCATTCGCGCCAGCCAAACTCTGGAGAGTCCCACGTCAAGACACTGTCCCTGCGTATTTCCATATGCTGATTCAGTCATTCCCTTAAATTCACTACGGCATTATCCGGCGTTCTTCCACACAAACAATATGCTATTTGTTATTATATCTCTCAAGCTCGAACAATCCCGCAGCAAGCTATCTCGCGACGCGAAAATGGGGTATTGGAAAGTGTTGACTGAGTCTTGAGAGATTTGACACACCGTCATTCCCACGCAGGTGGGAATCCAGGGTGTAAGAAACGTCAAGCGCTCTGGATGAGCCGCTCTGCTGAAAAGCGGACTCCGGCTGAAAACACGCTGGAATGGCGAAAATCATAGCACCAAATAGCAGATGCTTTTCTTAAAAAACCTATTTTTGGTGGGCGAATTTTTCCAATGAAGCCAAAAATTCCTTCTGGTCATTCTCGTCAGGAATATTGCTTGCCAGCATTTGATAAAGCTGTACTTCAGAGCTTGTCTGTTGGGCTGCCTTATTGACCAGGATTTTGGCCAAAGGCCCTATATAATAGGCCAGACGCTGCTCTGCCATCTGTAAATATTCCATTAATCCTGCGTTTGATCCTGCGTTGCCAAGCAGAGCAATCTTCTCCAGCAAATCTTGTGCATCGAGCGGTCTTGTAACGACTGCGGCTGCACCCTGACGAACTCCCCATTTTTCATTGGCCAACTCCCCAGCACCAATAAGAATAATAGGGATATGTTTGGTTTGCTCGTCATGGCTTATCAAGCGTATCACCTGAAAACCGTTTAGTCCTGGCAAAACGGTATCAATCAATATTATATGTGGTTCAAGCTGTTTGGATTTCGCCTCGACTTCTTTTCCATCGTCAACAATGGTGACGCAATAGCCTTTCGCTATCAATAATTCCTGTAGAAACTCCTGTTCAGCAGGAATGCTGACGGCCACGATAATATTTTTCTGCGTCATGACTATACTACCTTCCTCGTGACAGCTTTACTCACAAGACCGTTCTCAGCGTGATGTACCGAAGAAAACCGCGTCATACTAATTATTTCCACTTTTTATAGTCATCGGCGGGCTTTGACTATAACAACTGTTTGTTGTTCTATCTGTCAACTTAACTAAACTACCACCGACTAAAGTAGCTGGGTTAGTGCATTCGGTGCTGACGACTAACATCATCAACCTCGCACCGTCATCAGCGCGCATGCGTCAAAACATGAAAATCAAAGTCACCGTCTAAAGACGGTGACTTTGACCAAATTAATGAAAACAAAACCTCATGATTCACTGACTATTTTCATAGCCACCTGTAAACTTCTACGCATTCGGTTAAACGAGGCACCTAGCACTGCCAATTCATCCTTGCCATCAGTGGGAAATTCAGGGATATCAAAATTACCAATACTAATGCGATCTGCCGTTTGCGACATGTTGGTAATCGGTTTTACGATCAACTGACTCAACATCACGTTCAGAGCAACAAACAGCACCACAAACACCATAAGCAATGAGCCCAAATTGGCTTTAAAAGCCCTGTTCGCATTTTCTATTGGCAATGCCATGGGTACACTGACGAGCTGGGCGCCCACTATTTCATCCAATGACCAGTTAAATCCATTTTTATCTCCATACAGCGCCACCATGGATTCAGGTGCAATATCAGGACTACTGTGACATAACAAGCATGCTGGATTAGAGATTTTAATGGGATAGGCAATATACAGCGACCGGCCATGTGAAGTATCGCGCTCACCGATTATTCTTTTGTGACCGGGGTCGTTTCTGAATTTATCGACCAAGTCGGATTCCCAATCATCGGCCAAATTACGGGGATTGGTTGGGTTAAGTGTCGCTTCTTTATATACATACTGCGGATATTTTTCACGTAACTTGTTGATCGTTTCTGTCGCAGCATAAGCAGGGACGGTTTGTGGTAGAAAAGTATGCTGTAGTTGAGATTCTAATTTTGGCTTTACTTCATTCACCGTATAACTTCGCACAGAAAGTGCCATTTCCATCATCAATTCAGCATTACGCACAATTTCATCGCGGGCATTTTTATGCAAAAAATTGTAGGACATATAGCCGGAAACCAAAAGACCAACGACAAACAAACCCAGTAATACAAGATTAAATTTTAGCCGTAATCCCATATTATAACCTCTTGCTATAAATTTGAATCTTGGAAATGGGCATGCAATACCCTCTTATTTTTTGCTGTAATCACTGTAGACATTCAATTGCAGTGAAATAAAAACACGCTCAAGTGGCGACTTTTTCCTCGGCAATATGTCCGGCAGTCCACTCAGGCGATTTTTTCACAGTCGTGTGTATTACCCATCTATCGGCTCGATCTGTGCAATATTTAGGGTCTGCTGCCTTTCCGCTGAGCCCATCCGGCGACCCGACACTGTCGTTCGAAAGCCCCAAGGGTTCGGATATCCCGGTGCTGGCCAGCCTGTTTGGCGGCGCACAGCGGGTGGCGCTGGGTATGGGCGAGGAGTTCGTCACCGCTCTGCGCGAGATGGACAGGCTGCCGGTGTTCAAGCAGGTGCTGAACATGGCGCCCAAAGTGGTCAAACACCCACCCTGTCAGGCGGTGATAATGGAGGGTGATGAGGTGGATTTGTCGAAACTGCCCATCCAGACCTGCTGGCCGGGCGGCGTCGGGCCGTTGATCACCTGGGGGCTGGTGGTGACATGCGGGCCGACTAAACTACCACCGACTAAAGTAGGTGGGTTAGCGCATTCGGTGCTGATGACTAAAGTCATCAACCTCGCACCGCCATCAGCACGCATGCGTCAAAACATGAACATCAAAATCACCGTTTAAAGATGGTGGTTTTGACCAAGTTAATGGAAAATAAAGAACGGCAAAGTCTGAGCATCCACCGTCAGCCGGTGATCGGCAGGAACCACATCATCATGTGCTGACCGGCCCATCGTGGCGAGCATTTCCCCATCGCCGTGGCCTTGGGGCCGACCCAGCCACCATCCTCGTCGTGGTGACACCGGTACCGGACTATTGCACGGTTCCAGAACCGACAGAAAAATAAGCGTGGGATAAACGCTGATTTACCGCTTGAGAGGCTTTGCAACCATACCATTCTCACGCCGGCGGAAATTCACACTCCGCCCCCCATCAGCCGGCCAGCATGAGCCAGAGATAGGCCAGACTGAACAGTGCCATGGTGGCAATACCCACCTGGCTCCACAGAGTCATTAAGGCATCTGGCCGGTCAGCCACAGCAATCGTTTCACCCTGCATCACGCGATGATTGATGGCGGCGAGAACTGGCGCGGAAAGAAAAGAGACGACAGTGGCGACGGTGACAACCAGCCCCATGGCGCCAACCGTATTGCTGACCACAAA
>JALTPW010000407.1 GCA_026999335.1 Chromatiales bacterium | reverse complement strand
GAGTCGTCGGCATGAATGGTGACACTGGTCTCCGTGCAATGTCCTGCCAGGGCCTCATCGATGGCATTATCCACGGCCTCAAAGACCATGTGATGCAGTCCCGTCCCATCATCGGTATCACCGATGTACATTCCGGGGCGCTTGCGTACTGCATCCAGCCCCTTGAGGACCTTGATTTTCGTGGAATCATAATTGCTTTCGTCTGACATCACACACTCCGCGCAGATTGCGCCCGTTATCGATCACTAAGGTATTTCACCCAGATCCTGCAAGTGCTCGCATTCACTCAGCGCAAGCACAACCACTTACCGAACCCAGGTTGCATTATACCACCTGTTCAATATTACCGTGTTCCACGTGGAACACGGTATGCGCTAACTCATTCCACAAACCAGCAAAGCTATCTAACGAGGTCGCTGTAATAAACACCTGACTATGGGTAGACAGCAGGACACTGACCAGTATCGCCCGAGAGGTTTCATCCAGTTCTGCCGCAAGGTCATCAATCAGAATAAGTGGATGTTTTCCTGTCAATTCCCTGAGCAGGATAGACTGGGCAAGAAAAAGGAGACTGATAAACAGTTTTTGCTGTCCACGGGAAAGGACATCCTTCCCCTTGTCTCCCCCTATTCTGAAACGAATATCTGCACGATGCGGCCCCGACTGAGTAAAGCCGCGTGAAAGATCCGCATCAAGGGATGCCGCCAAAACATCGCCAAGCTCCACCCCTTTCTTCCAGCCGGGATAGTATTCCATTTCCATATCCTGCATGAAATCTATCGCGTGTTGTCCAGGAAATTCGTGTAGAAAACATGCGATTTTTTCAAGATAGGCCTGCCGATAGGCATTGATTTTGATCGCTGATTCAACCAGTAGTGCATCCCACTGAAGGATCGCTGCCCTACCCCAGTGGGCCTTCAGAGCAGCATTGCGCTGCTGTAATGCCCTGCGGTAATTGCGCCAGGCCTGTTCATAGCGTGGTTCCACGTGGAACACTCCCCATTCAAGAAACCGCCGCCTGACGTCTGGGCCCTGTTCAAAAAAGGCATGAAGGCTGGGTTCGATAATCTGGATGGGTAAAACCTCGGTCAACTGACTGGCCCTTGTTATGGTTTGGCCAGAGAGACGAATTCGTGTTCGCTTGTTTGCGCGCTGAATACCTAGATGGAGTTCTCTCTCGTTCAGCTGTACCCGCCCCGTAATGATAAATTCACTTTTTCCCTTCTGGATAAGCCTTTCATTATTGGAGGCTTTGAAAGAGCGGCCACGACCGAGGAAGTAAATGGCCTCCAACAGACTGGTCTTGCCACTGCCATTAATGCCGGTAATTAAATTGAAGGCCGGGTGCGGATTCAACGTGGCCTGGGTGATGTTCCGAAGATTGGAAACATTGAGCTGAATCAGCCCCATTGTCGTTTGGAAAAACTACAGACGCATCGGCATGATGACATAGGTGCACTCTGTCTCGCCCTCTGCCCGCATCACGCAACTACTATTGGCATCACCGAGAGCCAACTTCACATTAGGCGTATCGATGGCACTGAGTGCATCCAGCAAATAACTCACGTTAAAACCAATCTCAAGCTGGGCGCCCGTGTATTGAACCTCGATTTCTTCCTCGGCCTCTTCCATTTCCGGGTTATTCGCCTGAGCTTGAAGCAATCCATCCTGTAGACGCAGCCGTATCCCGCGATACTTTTCATTGGACAGAATAGATGTTCGAACCAATGCCTGCCGCAGCAATTCATGGTCGGCAGTTACGTCCTTATCGGAATCCCGCGGAATAACACGTTGATAGTCCGGAAATTTACCGTCGATGAGCTTGGAGGTGAAGGAATACTCCTTGAGCATGACGCACACATGATTATTACCCACGGTCATCTTTACAGGCTCGTCTCCCTCCGATAGCAGTCGGGACAATTCCATCACACCCTTGCGCGGCAGGATGACCTGTACTTTTTCACCCGGACTGACATTGGTCTCGTGCTCACAAACAGCCAGACGATGTCCGTCGGTTGCCACGGTGCGTATCATGCCACTGTCGACTTCCAGCAATAGTCCGTTCAGGTAATAACGAACATCTTGCTGTGCCATCGCGAAGGCCGTTTTATCAATCAGTTGCTTGAGTACGTTTTGCGGGATCTCAAACTTAAACACACCCTTGACTTCTTCGATATTTGGAAATTCGCTGACAGGTAGGGTGGTCAGATTGAAACGGCTTTTTCCAGACTTGATGGTGGCCCGTTCTTTTTCTTCGTCATAGCTGATATGGATCTGTGCGCCGTCGGGCAGGGCTTTGCAAATATCTACGAGTTTGCGTGCCGGCAGGGTGATGTCTCCGGCCTCTGCACCTTCGAGAGAAACCCTGGCAACCATCTCTACTTCCAGATCCGTGGTTGTCATGGAGAGTCCATCGGAACGGATGTTGAGTAGCAGATTGGATAGTACAGGCAATGTCTGACGACGTTCCACCACCCCGGTGATCGTTTGCAGGGGTTTCAGGATGGATTCTCTCTGGATCGAAAATTTCATATCAGTCGTCCTGTTACTTAATATTTATATTATTAAGAATAAACTTATTATTACTATTATTAGTCATCCGATATTCTGTGGATAACTTGTTTTTAGCTATAAATTTCAACGGTTTACTATAGGTAATAAGTATCCGATAAAGCTACTTGAATCCGCTGTAAAAGCTGTGGATAGAATGTGAATATGTTGGTATTTTCCAATGGCTATCAACTTATCCACAGCTCATCCCCATCAACTTGACAGGGTTCTGACCAAATTCGAATAATCTTCCATAATCCTGACTTCGCTGATCTTGAGTTCTTTGATCTTGCGGCAGGCATGCAACACCGTCGTGTGATCGCGTCCACCGAAGGCATCGCCGATTTCCGGCAGGCTGTGGTTCGTCAGCTCTTTGGAGAGGGCCATGGCGATCTGTCGTGGGCGCGCGATGGAACGGTTTCGCCTCTTCGATAGTAGCTCGGATACCCGAATCTTATAATATTCCGCCACCGTCTTCTGAATATTTTCGATGGTAACCAATTTTTCCTGCAGGGCAATCAGATCTTTCAGGGCATCCTTGGTGAAATCGACGGTAATGGGTTGTCCGGTAAAGCGTGCGTTGGCAGAAACACGCCGCAGGGCGCCCTCCAGCTCGCGTATGTTTGAGCGGATGCGTTTGGCAATGAAAAAAGCTACGTCCTGGGGCAGGTTGACCTTCAGCTGCACGGCCTTGCTCATGAGGATGGCGACACGGGTTTCCAGTTCGGGTGGCTCGATAGCGACGGTCAGGCCCCAGCCAAAGCGGGATTTCAGGCGTTCCTCCAAACCTGAAACTTCCTTTGGGTAACGGTCACAGGTGAGAATGATTTGTTGCTGACCTTCCAGCAAGGCGTTGAAGGTGTGGAAAAACTCTTCCTGTGAGCGTTCTTTGCCGGCGAAGAACTGAATGTCATCGATCAGTAAGGCATTGACCGAACGGTAGTAGCGTTTGAACTCGTCGATAGCGTTGTGTTGCAGGGCCTTGACCATATCCTGTACAAATCGCTCCGAATGCAGGTAGACCACCTTGGCGCCGGGGTTTTGTGCGACGATGAGGTTGCCGACGGCATGCATCAGATGAGTCTTGCCCAGGCCGACCCCGCCGTAGATGAACAGGGGGTTGTAAGCGTCACCGGGGTTTTCGCCGATCTGGAACGAGGCGGCGCGTGCCAGCTGATTGGATTTACCCTCGACAAAATTTTCGAAGGTGGCCTCTGGGTTGAGGCCACTGTTGTGAACGACCGTGGTGTTGTTACCACGTTTCCTGCCTGCGCTGCCCGCTGCCGGATCGGCCTTGGGGCCACGGCCTATTTCCGGCGCCGAACCGCCGATTTCGAGAATAACCTCGAAGCCGGCATTTTCATTCTGTTGGCAGACGAAACCCTGAATCTGGGTGAGAAAGCGGTCGGATACCCAGTCGGCAACGAACCGGTTGGGTGCCAGCAGGCGCAGGCTTTGCTCATCCTCGACCACTTGCAGTGGTCGAATCCAGGTATTGAACTGCTGCGGGGATAATTCTCCCTCGAGATAGTCGAGACATTGCTGCCAGGTGCTCATGGCCTGAGACTCACGGAAATTCCCCACAGATTAGCAAAGATTTAAGACGCCGGAAGGCAAGTGCGTAAGGGCAGGAGTTTATACCGCTGGAATGAAGTTATCCACACCTCTGGATAAGTGCTTGAGGAAGGGAATAAGGCTGGATTTAACGACATCCAATCTCAAGATATTCCCGGCCTGTGTTCAAACTGCTGTCAGGCTGGGATAATCCGGGTGTATATTTTGTAAGAAGTTGTTTTGATAAGGAAATTTCTTGCAGGTTTAGCCGCACCGGCAA
>JALTPW010000406.1 GCA_026999335.1 Chromatiales bacterium | reverse complement strand
TCAGACAATCCAGTAGTCCACTGATGCCAGTGTATTTATAGGTAATAATTTCACCCCAGCTGCTAATCAGTAGCAGATCGAAGTTGATTGCCAGATTAAGCGAAAAACCACTGTAATTCATGATGTCAGACTGGTCGCTGACCAGATCCGTGCCGCGTCGTGAGTGTTTCGGCAAGGGGTCGATGCCGACATTGGCGAACACGGCACCGCGCAGGACGCCCGGTGGCCGGGAAAAATTTTCAATGGAAGTGTTGGGCAGTTGTCCGCCGGGAAAGAGGTTTTCCAGGGTATTGAGAATGGCGCGTATTTCCTGCAGGGAAAGAATGTCGTGCGAGACCTCCAGCGAGATGATGGTGCGCGGGCCGATGAGGCCGTTGAAATGACACCAGGCGAGAATCTCGACCACCGAATGGGCGCGCTTCAGCGAACCCCCCGGTTCACCGGGCTCGATGCCGGTGGGATACAGGCCCCAGCTTTCCTCTGCATCACGCCCCCTGCCCTGCTGGATGGTCAGGTGGCGTTCGATGATACTGGAGGAAATGCTCCGGTTGATGGTTTCGACCTTGCCGGCTTTACGCTCGAAGGCGGCATAAAGCTTACGTCCGAGAATATTGAGGTCTTTCTGCTCTATGCGGGCCAGGCTGGCATGGGTACGTGCAAAACGTGACAGTGACATATAGCTGTGGGTGATTTCATCGGCCAGAATTTTGCGCTCTTTCAGCACTCGGTGCACATTCCAGTTACGGCGCTGATCCAGCAATTCAATCTGTCCTTCATTCCAGAACCATTGCCGGGTCAGATCCTGCATGCGCTCCCAGCGCCAGTTGTGGCCACTGCGCGTCGGCTTGCTCAGTGGTAGCTGAACCTTGAAATAAAAACAGCGGCGCACCAGTTCCAAGCGTTTCGGCTCATTGCGGCTTATCAGGTATCGTTCGAGTTTATTGATCAGAATGGTGTAGGGATCGAGTTCATTCAGGTCGGTGACGCCAGCATAGATGGCCTTCTTGAAGCGCAGGCTGAGCAGGTCACTGTTGGGGTATTCGGCGGCATAGGCCTCCATAAGCAACATTTTCAGCACCGACTTATAGGGTGAGTCGATACCCTTGTAAACCTGCCACAGGGCGGCGCCGAAATATTCTTCAGCGGGGATGGCCGATAGGCCACCGAAGTCGATGACTTCGTTGGCGGGAATAAAGCGCTTGTGTAGCAGATTGCCGACAAACTCATCGTAATTGCTTTCTTGTTCCGGCGGCACCAGCCACCATACCGGATAGCGCCCTGCCACCAGCAGGCCGGTGCGGTAAAATTCTTCTAATAATAAGTGGTGTTGCGTGCTGCCGGCGCTTTCACTGCTGAGTTCCACCACCGTACCCTTGCGGAAGGCATCGGCATTCATGAGAAAGAAATGTACTTCTAGATTGACCGAATCGGCCCACTTTTCAATGGCCTGGCACTTATCTCGCAGCTCGTTGAGTTGTTTTTTCGACAGGTCGGGCCTGTGGCAGACCCAGATATCAAAATCACTCTTTTCCGAGTGGGCAATGGTACCGACACTACCCATGAGAAAAATGGAATGGATGTCGTAATTGCGCAGGGCGCGCTTTTTGTAATCAAAACTCTTTGCCAGCCGTTTTCCGGCATCGCTGCTCTTTTTGCCCGGTGACCAGTCGGAGATGCCTGCTGGAGTTTGTTTGCTGACAAAACCGGGCAACATGGCATGATTGATGTGAAACAACAGTGGCAATAGATCGAGAAAATCACGCGTGCGCCAGCGTAGTACTTCCTGTGTGCGCCGCAGGCGCTCGCGATTGATGGCGAGAAAGCGCTTACGCGCCGCGCGGACATCCAGCAGGGGTTTGTTGCTTTTTTGTGATGCGTTATTGGCCATGAGTGAGAGGTGTGACACAGAGATGATGAGGACTGCGTCGCACTTTCTTAGTGTCGGCATTTTGGCAGATTTGTTGAGATATCCGTGTTGGATGTCTGTTGCTCAATGTGGTGTGACGGGACTAAAGTTCTCCCGCCAGTTGTCGCTGATAGGGCTATGAAAAGATTAACGAATTTGTCTGAGGGAAGATTTCTCAACGAATATCAAACAGTTAAAAAGGCGAACGGCGAAAACCCGACGCCGGGCCAGGGCGAGGCACTGATTCTTCCCTGGCCGGGCCGCCGCCATGCCGCCGATCAACTCAGGGAGCTACGCCCGATGCAAATACCCCACGCTGAACAGAGCCAGTCCATTCTTGCCGAGGCGCCCTTTGGCGTTGTCACCGTGGATGCCGATGGTCGGCTGAGTTGGTGTAATCATGCACTGGCGGAACTGGCGGGCCGACCACTGACGGAGTTGGCGGGATTGCCGGAAACAGCATTGCTGGTGACGGCCGGGATGCCGTCTACGGGTATCGTGCGGTTCGAACAGAGCGGTAAATCGGTGCGGCGGGTGGTGGTGGATCGGGATGACGGCCAACAGGTCATTTATTATCAGGACGTCACCGTTGAAGAGGCCCTGCGCAGTGAGCGCAATGTCCTGGAAGAGCAGCTCCAGCAGCACAACACCATTGATCCGGTCAGTGGCCTGCTCAACCAGCAGGCGGTGAGGCGTGGACTGGAACCGCTAGTGTCTCGCAGTCGTCGCTATGACAATCCACTGTCCGTAGTCACCCTATCGTTCACCAATCTGGCAGATGTGCGCCGTGAGCAAGGTGATGGTGCTGTCGATGAGGCGGTACTGGGTATCAGTCAGTTGCTGCGTGATCAGATTCGTTGGGCCGATCTGGTTGGTCGGCTCGACAATGGTGACTTTATCTTTGTGCTGCCGGAGACAGACTCGATGGCCGCCGAGGCGCTGGCCGGCAAGATCGCCCGACAATTGAGCGAATTCACCCTCCCGGCCCTGGGTGGTTTGCGTCCGGAGGGCAGCTTTGGTGTGTCGAACTGGCGCCGTGGTGATGATGCCGATCTGCTGATCAAGCGTGTCAATGGTGCCCTGAGCAAGGCGGTAGAGGCGGGATTGTTTTGTGTCGTCACGGCTTGAGTCTGGATCACTAATCCTGCAATTGCCCGTATTTTTTATCATAAGCTATTGATTCATATAGCGATATAAAGCTTTTCGGCAATCATAATCAAGGATTACGCTCAACATTGTCATTCGTTCTACGAATCAATATCCCGCCTAGAGCGCCTGTTTTTGGTGCACTGCGCAAGCACGATCACCTGCAGGATCTAGGTGAAACTTTAGTTTCAAATACGAGTCTATTGATTCGTACCCCCGTACCCCGATTTTCAGTCTAGTAAGGCTAACTTGCCGGTTTTGCAGGTGGTTGTTGAACATGATCAATGACCGGGCTCGGGCGCCGGGCTATACTCCAAGCTACATTCCTCCCTTGGCTTCATTATGCGACGTACTATCAACGATCAGAGTTTGGATGCTGGGCTTGTCCGAACAACGGCATACAGCTTCCTTGGCCGCATGTTTCGGCCCTTGCTGTTTACCCTCTTGTCACTGCTATTGGTGGATCAGGCGTGGGCGGACAAGGCGGACGAAACTGACGGCAAGAGCGTCTTCCTGGTCGCCACCGACCAGCTGAAAGGAACCGGTTTTGAGAGAACCGTGGTGTTGATGGTGCACTTTGGTGGCCGGGGCGGAACCACCGGGCTGACGATCAACCGACCCTCGAAGATGTTGCTAAAGGAAGCCTTTCCGAAGATTACCCGCCTGCGCGACAGTGACGATGCCCTGTATCTGGGTGGACCCGTGGGCAGTCAGTCCGTGTTCGTGCTGCTGCGCACCGAGCAGCCGAAAGAGGGCATGATGCCGCTCATCAAGGATATCTATTTTGTTCCGGGCCATCAGATCCTGGCCCAACCTATCGAGGGTGACAGTCGTGTCTTCGCCGGTTACACGGGTTGGGCACAGGGCCAATTGCAGGCAGAGATCGAGCGTGGTGACTGGCGTGTGATCCGGCGTGATCCGGACATCATTTTCGATAGGGATACCGTTGATCTCTGGCAGCAGTTGTCGAAGCGTTGGTCCGGGAATTGGATTTAGGCGTCTCGAATGGTTTGTGGTGAACCTCCACGGCCAGTTCACACCTTTGAGAGCCGCTGTCCGTCTGCCGGGGTCAGCCTCACTGGTAGCCGGATCAATTCCTCGACATCAAGAACCACTTCATCCAGTGCGCCATGCACGGCACCCTGTTCCGCGTCGGCGATGGCCTGTGTTCGCGAGGCTCGTGCCAGACAATTGCTGTAGGCCTTGCCCACTAGGAGCCTGTCCGAGAACTAGGAGCCTACTGCGGAAAAGCCATTTTGGCTCATTTTCCCGCACATTTTCGTTAAATATGAGTCACTATTCGCCTCAAATGGCCGAAAAAATGGACTCAAAATGG
>JALTPW010000405.1 GCA_026999335.1 Chromatiales bacterium | reverse complement strand
GCCCATTGTATGCCATCTCCCTGAATTCGAGCTTTAAATTTCGCTAAAAAGCCTAAACACACTATAAATAACGTCTTTTAATGATAAAATAGCGTTCACAGTAAAGTCACCCATAGAGTGAGCCATGAGACGCTTCATTATCGAACAGTCCGATACCAATATTACTCCCCATTCTGGCTTGGCGCTAGTCGGCGCCGCGATCAATCAACAGACTCAACTTGTGCAGCAACTTGATGGCGCCATTCCCCTGCGTCACGGAATACCTCATTCGGATCTGATAAAAAGTTACCTCGGCTTACTCAGCATGGGTAAAAATGACTTTGAAGCGATCCAGGCGATGGTTGATGACGATTTTTTCAAGGGCGCACTGGATATTGAACGCGTCCCTTGCGCTGATCGTTTGAGACAACGAATGGATGAGAGAGCCAAATCTTACCTCCCGGCAATAGTACAAGCATCCATTGATTTTCTGATTTCCACGCAAGCTGCCATTACACCCTTAGCCATGGGGCATGTGCCGCTTGATGCCGACGTGACGCCTTTTGATAATTCCGGCAGTCAGAAGGAAGGTGTTTCCTTTACCTATAAGTTCTACACCGCTCAATGTGGTGATGACGTTTAACGGTATCGACAGTGAGGTCAGCACGCAGCTCACCATTACCGGTGTGTTGATTGACGGTTCACTAATCGATTTAACAGATTCCGCTACCGGCACCACGTATACCTCAAGCGACTTGTCGGTGGTCAGTTTTGGCATCACCGACGGAGAGCTGTTTGGTGGCCAGGCCGGTACGGCGGTGGTTACCGTGACGAATAATGGCCATACCCTGGCGGTGAATGTGACGGTCAAACAGTTTGAAGCCACGGCACTTTCCGCAATCAGCATACCGGGTTATGCCAATAACGTGGATATAAGCGGTGATTACGCCTTTATTGCCGCGGGCGCCGCTGGCTTGCAGGTGGTGGATGTCGCGGATCGTGAAGCCCCGGTGGTGGTGGCGGCACTGGATACCGATGGCACGGCCATCGATATCCGGGTGGTGGGTAATCTGGTTTATATCGCCGATGGCGACTCAGGCCTGAAGATTATCGACGTGACGGATCCACTGGTACCGGTGTTGCTCAGCGCACTGGATACCGCCGGTGTCACACAGGATCTGAAAGTTGATCTGGAATATGCCTACCTGGCCAACGGCAGTGCGGGTA
>JALTPW010000404.1 GCA_026999335.1 Chromatiales bacterium | reverse complement strand
CTTCACTGTTTCCCTCATCCGCAAGGGGCGACAGCAGGCGCAGGGCCAGGGTGAATTCCTTTGCCTCAAAGGCGGAAATACCACTCTGTAGATCCATGTCGTGTTGGTCCATTTTTCCTCCCGGGTTCACAGGGGCAGGTGGCGTGCAAGGCTGCCTGGCTCAAGCCAATGATGATGGCATCGAGGGTTGCAAAGGAATATCTCTTTGCGCATACCCGTAAAATTGGCGATTTCCCGCGCACTGGGGGTGAGTTTTGTAGGGCGTGCAAGGGCGTTTCTTGGTGTCAGTGTGGCCCGTGCAAAAAAGGGTTTAACCGTGGCAATGCTGTGAGAATGTTGCGGCTTCCTATGCCTATATTGGTATTCACCTGTCGATACGGGTGATTTAGGATGATCAGTATATCGGCTCAGGAGAAGATCATGGCGGTACGACTCAGAACACGCTGGCACCGATCGGATCGCTCAGAACGAAATAGGACAGGCTCCGGGAAGCCAAAGACGCTGGACAGCCTGTCGAGCGCTGCGGCGATCAATATCTGGAAACTCGCCAAGGATAGTTTTCTGCACATGGAAAAAGAAGGCTTTTCCTTTCCGCAGGACAGTCAGGCCATCGACGTTATTACAGAATTTTCCATTTATTTACTGCATATTATCGACCGGCTGATTTATGAAAAACTGCCCGAGGAGGAGCGTGGCCCGTTGATTAATGGCATTGCCGGCCAGTTGCTCGAGACCATCGTCAGCAACAAGACCGACCTGCTGGGCCTCGGGGATTACCGGGGGGATCTTATCGACCGCCTCAATGAGCGGCTTGGCAATTATGCGGAGTGTAGCTTTGACGAAGTCGGTCCCGGTCCCGGTTACGATTTCAATCGCTACCTGGGACAACAGGTGGCGGTGGTCATGGCGTCCGGTGACAACAAGTGGGTAGTGGAACAGGTGATGGATATTGAAGCGCCGGAAATGGCGGAAAAGATCCGTCCGGTGGTGCGGGATGTGTTGGGCGTACGCGATCTCTAATGCCCATGTACCGCCAAGCCACAGTCCCGCATGAGCGGGGCTGTGGCCAGGGGTGGTAGGAAGACGATTAGTCGTCGCCGCCGCCGAAGGCCGTCAGCAGATGCAGCAGGCTCAGGAACAGGTTGTAGATGCTGACATACAGCGTCACGGTAGCGAGAATGTAGTTGGTCTCACCGCCATGTATCAT
>JALTPW010000403.1 GCA_026999335.1 Chromatiales bacterium | reverse complement strand
GTACTTCGTCGCCACATATTCGGCTCCGTGGTCAGAATGGAAGTATAGACCCGTCTGCATCAGACGCCGCTTGGCAGCATGCTTGAAGGCGGTCAGTGATAGCTTCACAGGTTGGTCTCGGGTCGGACCAGACTAACCTATTGACCTCAATAACTATTCCCACGAAAAACTGCCTTTATTCTCACTTAGAGAGCCTATTTTGCTATCAAAATGGAGATTGTAAGCATATTTGGGTTCTTTCACTTGGTACAGTCCCGCCAACGACTCCAGCACGCACCATATTCAGGGGAATATAGACAAGGCATCTGGCCAAATACTCATCCGTATCGATCGCTGTGGCGAAGTAGCGATTTGCTCGTGGCATAACAGTTCTTCCTTAAAGTTGTTATTTTACGTGTAAAATGGGCCGTTTAAGGCTTCTAATCAGATGAATCTAGACGGATTATCCCGTTTTTCCAATGAGTTGCTGTGATCCGATCCCTGCCGTCTGAAAAATACGAGCTGACAAACAGAAATCACATAGAAGACTTAGTCTCTGGGGCGAGTGGATACAAAATCACAAAGCTTCTGAGTGCAGGGGATCGGGTAAATACGGCAGTTTCTTGCAAGGAGGTAGGGGAGGGGGCGTAAGCAGATTCTCATGGAAACCATGGCCTGTTCCCTATACACTATATTCAAAGGATGAAGAGGGTTTTAGGATTAATTCGAGTCTGACCCCGAGACTCCCGAGACTCCCGAGACTCCCGAGACTCCCGAGACTCCCGAGACTCCCGAGACTCCGATTATGCGTGACTCTCTTGCTTCAAGCCACTTCTTAAATAATTGCTGGCTCTCTCCAGAAGACTTTCCGGCTAGCAAACTCTCTACACTGATATCTTCGTCGATATCATCCCAGTGAATGCCATGTCCCCCGCCAATAAGCTGCCAATTTTCTCTTTCCTTTGGCGCTGCATGCGATAAACGCGGATGCCAAGCTGTTGGAACTGATATAGTTCTGCCATCGCTTAAGTCAACGCTTAATGTATCTTCTGTTACTGTTACGTTTTCAGCACTCGGGATTTCAAGATCAATGGCTAAAGTAGTCATTTGTAGATGGCTGCCCAAACCCGCGCATAAATGGCGAACAGCGGTAACCGGGCAAAATAGCTGCTGTTAGCAAGTCAGAAGAAACAACCCGCTACAGAGAGTGACATCAAGAAAGAAATCG
>JALTPW010000402.1 GCA_026999335.1 Chromatiales bacterium | reverse complement strand
CTGCTGAAATAGCCTTTAGTTTCGCTGTCGAACGTTCCTTTTCATCACTCAACGCCAACACCAGCCCCACAGTCTCCGAACGACCAAACGAGACTTTTACACGCACCCCCGGCATGACTGTCAACGCAGACGGGGCTATTTGATAATCAAAGGCTCGTCGAAGCGGAACCGATATCGCCACACGAATGACAGATGGCCTTGTTGGCATGGCCGCACTCTAACAGTTTTGTTGTGGGCAGAAAAAAGGCCGCTGGCGGATTCATCCCGCCAGCGGCCTGCGAATAGTACGAACCCCCTAGTCGGGATTGTCACAGGCATTGGAGCTACCGAAGGGGCTCACTGCACCCGGCGGCGTGCTCTCCAGGCTGTTGACATCAGCAAGCAGCACCGGCAGCGTGAGCTCGGCTTCGTCGAAACCTTCAGTACCACTGACCTGCGCTGAGGCACGCAACTTGAAACGAGTCCAAGAAGCGTAATTTTTGGCATAAATAATTTTAATTTCTGCAAAACCCGTGTCGTCCGTGGTCACCGTCCTCGTCGGCACAATGGCCACATTGCCCGGTGTCAGAAGACCATCTTTGCTCTCGTCCTCACCGGGATCCAGCTGACCGTTAAGCGCCGTCTCACTGACCAGATTGTCCTCGTTCTTACAACCGACACTATGATCGGCGACCCATGGGGCTTCCGCTTCTCCGGTATCTGGATTAAGTGATGGCACACGAGTACCCTTCCAATAGTAAGTAGGGATCAGCGTCACCACCACATCGACATTGGCCACAGCATTGCCAGCGGCATCCGCTACCAACACCGTATAAGGCTTCTCGTAGCGAGTGACATCCAGAGCACTCATCAAATGACTGGTGCCAAGCCGGACGAACAATTCTGACTGCGCCACAGTGATGGCCACAGAATCAGTGAGGGCAGGGTTCGACTCCACCTCGGCCTTGATAACCACGCCGTCCTTCGCGGTGGTCGCA
Source organism: Chromatiales bacterium (assembly GCA_026999335.1). Lineage (GTDB taxonomy): Bacteria > Pseudomonadota > Gammaproteobacteria > SZUA-152 > SZUA-152 > DRQN01. Next base: position 232 of record JALTPW010000402.1, on the reverse strand, counting down.
GAGGTGGAGGTGTAAACTGTGGATGCACTGCCCTGTGAGTCGGTTCTGTCAGTTGCGTTGGATATACTGCCACCGCTGGTATCTTTTTCAATACTGAAACGAATGACGACATCCTTCACCACATTATTATTGATATCACGCACTATGGCCGTAAGGCGGGCTTCCTGACCGTCCGGGCCAATAGTGGCAGAGGCCGCCTGCAGATTGATACTCGCCGGTATGGTGGCGACAA
>JALTPW010000401.1 GCA_026999335.1 Chromatiales bacterium | reverse complement strand
GTTTCCATTGTTTTTCGCGGTCTGGTGTTTGGCCTGGGTTTGGGGTGGGGGGTGATTGCGGCCATATTTTTATTTGAGTTATTGGTGAGTCACCGTGGTTGGTGTGGACATTTGTGTCCGGTCGGGGCCTTTTATGGCTTGATTGGCCGGGTGAGTTTGTTACGTGTGATCGCGGCGAAGCGTGAGCAGTGCAATGATTGTATGGATTGTTTTGATGTCTGCCCGGAGCCGCAGGTCATCCGGCCCGCGCTTAAAGGGGAAAAGGATCAGCAGAGTCCGGTGATTAAAAGTGGTATGTGTACAAATTGCGGGCGTTGTATCGACATCTGTTCTAAGGATGTTTTTCGCTTTGGCATTGGGATAGACAAAAAAACACCGCATTAATCTGTTGTATCGGCATGAATTGTTAGGAAATGTCAGATCTTGTGGCGGGAAGACTCTGCCAATACCGGCTTTCCAAGCGGTCTCTTCAGACACCCGGGTACTTTTCTGTTAAATTCACTGCGGAGAGGGAATGTCTTGACGAATTGAAAGCCGGGAGGAAAGGCATGAGTGAGTACGCCAGGATTCTATGTCTTTTCGTCATTGCGCAGTATCCGGAGATCATCGTGCGTATGACGCACACTACGGGCAGGTATCTGTGCGCCGTGCGTGCAATGTTGCGCATGAGAGCAAGATGGTTTTTGGTATGGTTTGTCTGCATGGTTTGCAGCGCATGCGCCGGGTCTGGAGAAAAAACGGTTTGCCCACCCGGGCCGGATGAGCCTGCCATAACCGTGTACCTGGTCAGCCATGGCTGGCATGCCGGAATTGTCGTCGAGCGTGCTGATATCTCTAATGCTGTTTGGCCTGAGCAAGTGGATTTTTCCATGGGCAAATTTCTGGAAATAGGCTGGGGAGATCGGGATTATTATCAAACGCCAGAGCCTCACTGGGGAATCACCCTCAAGGCGGCGTTGTTGCCGACAGAGAGCGTGTTGCATATTGTGGCTTTCGATGCTCCCATCCTGACCTACTTTCCCCGTAGTGAGATCATTGAGATTCAACTGAGCGAGCCCGGTTTTGAACGGCTGAGCCGGTATATCTCGGCCAGTTATGCCAAGGATGCATCCGGCAAAAGCATTCCTTTGGGAGTGGGTCTCTACGGTACCAGCCAAATGTATCTCTCCACAGAAACCTATCATCTGTTTAACACCTGCAATGTCTGGA
>JALTPW010000400.1 GCA_026999335.1 Chromatiales bacterium | reverse complement strand
ATTTCCCCGTACCGCCGGTCGACTCCCTGCACGACATCCGTGCCGCCATGTGTCTAGCCATGGAAGACATGGGCGTTGAAGTCGAAGTCCATCACCACGAAGTCGCTACCGCCGGCCAGTGCGAAATTGGCACCGTGTTCGACACCCTGGTGAAGCGCGCCGACATGAACCAGATCCTCAAATACTGCGTGCACAATGTGGCCCACGCCTACGGCAAGACCGCCACCTTCATGCCCAAGCCGCTGGTGGGTGACAACGGTTCCGGCATGCATGTGCACATGTCGCTGGCCAAGGGCGGTGAAAATATCTTTGCCGGCAATGAGTACGGCGGCCTCAGCGAAACCGCCCTGTATTACATCGGTGGCATCATCAAGCATGCCCGTTCACTGAACGCCTTCACCAACGCTTCCACCAACAGTTACAAGCGCCTGGTGCCCGGTTTTGAAGCCCCGGTGATGCTGGCTTACTCCGCGCGCAACCGCTCGGCCTCCATCCGCATCCCCTTCGTCAGCAGCCCCAAGGGTCGCCGCATCGAACTGCGCTTCCCGGATCCCACCGCCAACCCTTATCTGGCCTTCGCCGCCATGATGATGGCCGGCCTGGACGGTATCCAGAACAAGACCCATCCGGGCGAAGCCATGGACAAGGATCTGTATGACCTGCCCGCCGAAGAAGCGGCACAGATTCCTACCGTGTGCCACTCCTTCGATCAGGCCCTGGAATGCCTAAGTGCCGATCGCGACTATCTGACCGCCGGTGACGTCTTCACCAACGACATGATCGACGCCTACATCGAACTGAAGATGGAAGAAATCACCCGCCTGCGCATGACCACGTCTCCGGTCGAGTTCGATATGTACTACAGCTGCTAAACGCGTAAGCACCAACAAAAAAGCCCTGCTCTTGGAGTATTTGCCGAGAGCGGGGCTTTTTTATTCGTCTCGTTTTAAGGTTAAAACCACCGCCTTCAGGCGGTCAGATTTTATCTGTGTTGCTTGTTGTCCGGGTTGTTGAAGGTAAGTTGTTTCGGTTGTCACTGTAGGATGTGGTGAGCGGTAGCGAACCGCATCGTTTGCGTTATCAAGCTTTGGCTGCGGGTGATTGTGTCATCGCTCTCGATCGATGCGGTTCGTGGAACTCACCACATCCTATAGGGATTCCTGGGAATACCGGCAGGCGTGGGTTTAAAAAACGAACCGACCCGTATACGGACTTTCAGTCCGTAAGACGAACCCACCCGCTTTAGCGGGTGGTTGTTGAGTTCGTAAACTAGTGCAGATGCCTTTCTCGTTTCATCTATATCTGCACTTAGTATGAGACATCAGACTAGCTATTTTTTAAAAAGCCCGCCAACTTAAGACTCTCTCTCACCCTGCCGCTAATCCTGTGCGGCATGAATATTGCTCTGCCTCAACACGTTAGCGTATTGCCGCCGGTTTCTTGACTCAGCTTGAGGAAAGATTTCAGGCGGTATCACCGTGGAATGTTGAATCGAAAACGGCGTGATCAACCAACAAGTCAACCTGTTCCAGCCCATGTTCCGCAAGGAGCGCAAGCTGTTGTCCTTTCGCGTGCTGTTGCAGGCCTGCGCGGTGGTGTTTGTGTTGTTGATGCTGATGGTTGGCTACGGTGTGCGTCAGAGCGCACAGATGCAGGCGGATCTGGCCCAGTTGCAGGGACAGTTGGATCGGCGTGTGGCACAGGTCGAGGAGCTGGCAACACGCCTGGCGCAGCACAACACTGACACCAGTGCTGCCCAGGAGCTGGCGCGGCTGGAGCAGGAGATGGCGGCGCGTCGGCGGGTGGTGGATGACCTGACCCGGGTGCGTGATACCTACACCCACGGTGTTTCCGGCTACATGGAGAGCTTTGCACGGCAGGCGCCGAAGGGCGTCTGGTTAACCGGCTTCATGGTGCAGGCCGGTGGTGAGGGACTGGTGATCCGTGGCCGTGCATTGCAGCCGGCGCTGGTGGCGTCCTTTTTGCAGCGCCTGACGAAGGAGGCCACGCTGGCTGGCACTCACTTCGGCCTGTTGCAGATTGAACGCGAAGATGCCGCCACCCGACAGGTGGATTTCACTCTTTACACCGGTAGTGAGCCACCGCCGGAGTCCATGGAGGATCGTCCATGAAGGCACGCATCCAGCAATTGGCGGAACGCTTCGATGCCCTCAGCCTGCGCGAGCGGGCGCTGGTATTGCTGGCGGTGCTGGTGGTGATGTACATGCTCTGGGATGCGGTGCTGATGAGTCCGGAGCATGTGCGGCAGAAACAGCTAGTGGGGCAGATGTATCAACTCAACGAACGCATGATGGCGGTGGACACGCAGTTGCAGACACTGACCGTCAGTCTCGGTGACAGCGAAGTGCATCGCCAGCGCCAGCGCATTGTCGAACTGCGCGAGGCCCTGCGTGGACTGGCCAGCCAGCAGGCGGCGCTGACGGTGGAATTTATCCGTCCGCAACAGATGGCCGGAGTGCTGCGCGATATGCTCGGCGTCGATGGCAAGCTGACTCTACTGAAGCTGGAGAGCCTGGGAGTGCAGCCGTTGTTTCCGCTTCCCGAAAATGAGAATGAGCAAGCGGCTGTGGTAGAGAAATATGAGCAGCCGGGCATCTACAAACACGGTATGCAGGTGATCTTCGAGGGCGACTACTTCGCCACGCTGCAATATCTACAGGTGCTGGAATCCATGCCCTGGCGCTTTTACTGGGACGAACTGGACTACCGCGTGGAGGATTATCCTCGCGCCCGGGTGAGCATCACCATTCATACCCTGAGTCTTGAGGAGGGCTGGATTGGTGTCTGACACGAATGGCATCCAGACAGGACGAATCGTGGTGCTGGTCTTGGCCAGTCTGTTGATATCGGGTGTGGTGCCGGCAGCGCCACTGGACGATCCCACCCGACCGCCGGTGGCACAACAGCCCGCCAAGGCCCACAAGGCCGTGCACAAGCCGATACGCTGGACGCTCAATTCGACCCTGGTATCGGTGCAGCGCCGTGCGGCGGTGATCAATGACCGGGTGGTTGGCGTGGGCGAAAAAATCAATGGCGCACGGGTGGTGGAGATTTTGCCGATGGCGGTGCGTCTGCGTCATAACGGCCGCGAACTCACCCTGGTATTGCTGAAAAAGAATATCAAACGGCCATCCCGGAGCGGGAGTGGAAAACCATGAAACAGAAGCAACGAATTATCCTGAAAATTACCCTGGGCCGTGTCGGTGTACTGGTTGCTGTGCTGGCGCTGGGCGCCTGTGCGAATAACCCGCCGCGCACCGGAGCGGTGGGTGAGGCGATTGACCGCTCACTGGCCACCAGTCAGGCACAGAATGCCGCCCTGGAGACGGCCCGGGTGCAGCCACCGGCGGCTGTTTCCGCCGCTCTGCTGCCGCCGCTGAATGTGCAGTTGTCCGGGTTGAGGCAGGAGCCCGTGCGGCGTCGCTTTGATATCACCGTTGATCGCGTGTTGGCGCGTACCTTCTTTATGAGTCTGGTGAAGGACACGCCTTACAACATGGTCACGCCACCGGACATGGAGGGGCGTATCAGCCTGAGCCTGAAGAATGTCACCCTCGACGAGGTGATGGCGACGGTGCGTGAGGTGTACGGCTATGAATACCGCCGCAGCGCCGGCGGCTACGAGATCCTCACCAAGGCACTGCGCTCGAAAATTTTCAAGGTGGACTACCTCAACGTGCAACGCAAGGGACGGTCGCGGGTGCGGGTCAGCTCCGGGCAGGTGAGTGCATCGAGTAACCGCAATAGGGGCAGTGGTACGGGGAGCGGCAGTGCCAATAATAGTAGTAATGCCGGTCGACGCCAGATAGAAGCTGTATCCGGCAGCGAGATGGATACCCGCACCCAGTCGGATTTCTGGGCCGAACTGCGAGACGCGTTGGAGGCTATCGTCGGCTCGGAGAATGGTCGCAAGATTGTTCTCAACGCCCATTCCGGCATCATCGTGGTGCGCGCTCGGCCCGGGGAATTACGCGCCGTGGAGCAATATTTGCAAGATACCCAGGCGGTGGTGCAGCGGCAGGTGATCCTGGAGGCGAAGATCCTCGAAGTGGAACTGAAAGACGGTTTCCAATCCGGCATCAACTGGGCGGCCATGGGTAGCAATGGCACGGACGGTATCGCCGGCGGGCAGTTTGGCGGCGGGCGCATATTTTCGGATGGCAACAGTAATCTTGCCGGCCTCTCCAATGTGTTGAACCCCTCGGACCCGGATGCCATTGGTGCTGCCGTGGCCTCGGCCTTTGGTGGTGTCTTCGGCATGCGTCTGACCAGTGGCAACTTCACCGCCTTCCTCGAATTCCTTGAATCCCAGGGCGACGTGCACGTGTTATCCAGCCCGCGTGTCTCCACCGTCAACAACCAAAAGGCGGTGATCAAGG
>JALTPW010000399.1 GCA_026999335.1 Chromatiales bacterium | reverse complement strand
GTTTCTGAAATTAATAAAACGGGTCGTCATCGAATCCACTGTGACCGTGCCGTCATCCACACCCGCTGTACCGATTGCCGGAGCACCGACGACGGTCTGAATTCGCCAGTCGTTTTGTTGATCATCAATGCCTTGTAATGTCCCCGTGCCACTACCAATAAGCAGGTCAAAATTCCGGTAGCCCGCCAACAAGACGGTCTCTGTACCAAAAGCGCTTAAATCAATATTATTGGTGCCGTCTACGCTGCCAATACGTGTTTCGATCGAGGTAAAACCCGTCACATTGCTCAGCGTTTCGATGTCTTTGACCGTGCCATTATTATTGGCATCCACGGCCCAGAGGTTGTTACCGGAGCTGATCGCCAGGCTGTCCGTATTACCGCCGCCGTTGATTGTCGCCACAAGTCCGGTTGACGCGAGGGTGATGCTGTCACGTCCAGTGTTGCCATTAACCGTGGTAATACCAAGGGTAGTTATCTCGAAACTATCCCCACCGGTACCGGCGTTGAGAACAGAAAAACCTGAAAACGTCGTCGTATCTCTGCTCACCGTGTCCATCACCGTATTGCCACTGCTCGAGACATTCCAGGTATTGCTGTTACTGGTGCCGATCAGGGTGTTAGCACCGCCACCAATGGCTGTAACGGTTTCTATCTGTTGCACATCCACGCCTAACACTAAGGTCACACTGTCATCTGTGAGCGTTAATTCGTCCGTACCATCCCCCCCCGTAATCACACCACTGACGGTATCCGCATGGGTGACAGTAATAGTGTCAGTGCCCCCGCCAGCGTTGATGGAAGCGACGACGCCATTAATACCGCCAACAGTAATCGTGTCATTCTCGCCGCCCGTGTGGATAGCACCAGTGACACTGCCGCCATTATTAACAGTGACCGTATTCATGCCCTCACCCGCATTCACTGAAGCAACCATGCCATTGACGGTGATCACATCACTACCGCTATTGCCCGTTATGGCACCGGTGACCCGGGCGTTGGTGTTGATGTCAATGGTGTCTGCATTTGCACCACCGCTCAAGGTGGCCACCTGGCCATAGTCCGTTTCGCTCGTCGCAGAAACGGTGATGGTGTCTGCACCGACATTGCCGTTCAAGGCCGTCGTGACACGACCGTTTGCTGCGACAGTGATCACGTCGTTACCGGCGCCGCCATTGAGCGTGCCGACACGTCCGGTGTTGCTCGTGCTGGC
>JALTPW010000398.1 GCA_026999335.1 Chromatiales bacterium | reverse complement strand
TCTGCCGGTGATCCACCGCCATCAGCGCCGTAGAGACGAAGACCAGTATCACCAGCCGGGTGGTGATGGAGGGGCCCTGGATAAATAACGGTTTTATGTGACTGCTCTCCCGGGTCGGGACTCGGCGCTATTCCGACGCAAAGACGTCGGTGCCGGTTTCGTCGATCATCTCCAGCGCACGGCCGCCGCCGCGGGCGACGCAGGTGAGGGGATCTTCGGCGATCAACACCGGCAGGCCGGTCTCTTCCATCAGCAGGCGGTCGAAATCGCGCAGCAGCGCGCCACCGCCGGTGAGTACCATGCCGCGCTCGGCGACGTCCGCGCCCAGTTCCGGCGGGGTCTGCTCCAATGCGGTCTTGACGGCACTGACGATGCCGGACAGGGGTTCCTGCAAGGCCTCGAGAATCTCGTTGCTGTTGAGGGTGAAGCTGCGTGGAATGCCTTCGGCCAGATTGCGGCCGCGTACCTCGATTTCCAGTACCTCGTCGCCGGGATAGGCGCTGCCGATTTCTTCCTTGATGCGCTCGGCGGTGGATTCGCCGATCAGGGTGCCATAGTTGCGCCGCACGTAATTGATGATGGCCTCGTCGAAACGGTCGCCGCCGATACGCACGGAGGAGGAATAGACGATGCCGGTGAGGGAGATCACCGCTACTTCGGTGGTGCCGCCACCAATGTCCAGCACCATGGAGCCGCTGGCCTCGTTGACTGGCAGGCCGGCGCCGATGGCCGCCGCCATGGGTTCTTCGATCAGGTACACCTCGCGTGCGCCGGCGCCGGCGGCGGATTCACGGATCGCGCGGCGTTCCACCTGGGTCGAGCCGCAGGGCACGCATACCAGTACCCGCGGGCTGGGGTGGAAAAACTTGAACTTGTCCTGATGCACCTTGTGAATGAAGTGCTGGAGCATTTTTTCGGTGACGGTGAAGTCGGCGATGACGCCGTCCTTCAGTGGACGGATGGCTTGGATGTTGCCCGGCGTGCGGCCCAGCATGCGCTTGGCCTCGGCACCGACGGCGGCGATGTTTTTGGGATTGCCGGTGCCGCGCTCCATGCGGATGGCGACTACCGAAGGTTCGTTGAGCACAATGCCCTCGCCCTTGACGTAGATCAGTGTATTGGCGGTGCCCAGGTCGATGGACAGATCGTTGGAAAACAGGCCGCGTAATCGTGCAAACATGAAATTTAGCTCAGGAAATCGGGTGACGGGTCGGGCCCTGGAAACAGGCCGGGAAAATTTGCGCTACTGTAGCAATGCCGAGGGGTTTCGGCAAGGCGCGCCCTTGTACAGGCTTTGGGTGGGCAGCGGTTCTGGGGTAAACTCTGCGCTCCATTTTATCTGCCCTATTGATCCGCCGAGAGATTCCGCTTATGTCGCTGCAAAAGGAAGACGTAGAAAAGATCGCCCACCTTGCCCGCCTGGCCATCGACGAGGCGGATATCCCGGATTATGCGCGTAACCTGTCGTCCATTTTCAGGCTGATCGAAGAAATGGATGCCGTCGATACCGGGGCGGTGACGCCCATGGCCCACCCGCTGGATATGCCGCAGCGCCTGCGCGACGATGCGGTCAGCGAGGAAAACCAGCGTGAGCACTTCCAGCAGATTGCGCCGCAGGTGGAAAACGGTCTGTATCTGGTACCCCAGGTCATCGAGTAACACTGATCGGTAACGTGCATGCCGTCGGCAGAGTCCATTTTTTGTTCATTTTTTTGATTTTTTATCTGCCCCCATCAACACCCATTCGATAATGTCACCGCCCATGTATCATCATAAAACCATTGCCGAACTGTCCCGGGGCCTGGCCGCCGGTGAATACACCAGCGAACAGCTGACCCGCCATTTTCTTCAGCGCATTGAAGAACATGGCGCCGCGCTGAACTGTTTTATCACCGTCACCGCCGCTGAGGCCCTGGCGCAGGCGCGTGAGGCCGACCAACGTCGTGCGCGCGGCGAGGCCGGCCCACTCACGGGTATTCCCATGGTGCACAAGGATATTTTTTGCACCGATGGCGTAAAGACGTCTTGCGGCTCGAAGATGCTGGACAATTTTATTGCGCCCTATGACGCCACCGTGGTGCGTAAGCTGAAAGATGCCGGCATGCCCCTGCTGGGCAAGACCAACATGGATGAATTCGCCATGGGGTCAAGTAACGAAACCTCTTTCTACGGGCCGGTGAAAAACCCGTGGAACACGGATACCGTGCCCGGTGGTTCTTCTGGCGGTTCCGCCGCCGTAGTGGCCGCACGCCTGGCGCCCTTCGCCACCGGCACCGATACCGGTGGCTCGATCCGCCAGCCGGCGGCGCTGTGTGGCATCACCGGCCTTAAACCCACCTACGGCCGGGTATCGCGTTTCGGCATGATCGCCTTTGCCTCCAGTCTCGATCAGGGAGGCCCCATGACGGGCAATGCCGAAGACGCCGCGTTGGTGCTGAATATCATGGCCGGTTTCGATACGCGCGATTCCACCAGCGCGGAGCGCGAGGTGCCGGATTACAGCGCCGATCTTACACGGCCGTTGGACGGCCTGCGCATCGGTCTGCCCCAGGAGTATTTTGGCGAGGGTCTGAATGCCGAGGTGGCAAAAGTCATTGAGATTGCCATTGACCAATACAGGCAATTGGGTGCCGAAGTGGTCGAGATCAGTCTGCCTAACTCAAAATTGTCAGTTCCTACTTATTATGTGGTCGCGCCAGCGGAGTGTTCTTCCAATCTATCGCGCTTTGATGGCGTGCGTTTCGGCTATCGCTGCGAAGCACCGAAGGATCTGGAGGATTTGTACAAACGTTCGCGCGGTGAAGGTTTCGGTGCCGAGGTCAAGCGCCGCATCATGATTGGTACCTACGCCCTGTCCGCCGGTTATTACGATGCCTATTATCTACAGGCACAGAAGATGCGTCATCTCATCAGTGACGATTTCAAGCAGGCCTTCAAAAATGTGGATGTGATCATGGGGCCCACTGCCCCTGATGTGGCCTTCGGTCTTGGTGCCAAGAGTGACGATCCGGTCAGTATGTATCTGTCGGACATCTATACCATCGCCACCAACCTGGCCGGCCTGCCGGGCATGTCCATTCCCGCTGGTTTTGTGAATGAGATGCCGGTGGGTTTGCAGCTCATCGGCAATTATTTCGACGAGGCGCGTTTGCTCAATGTGGCACATAAATATCAGCAGGCGAGCGACTGGCACATGCGGGTGCCTGACGCTTACGCATAGCTTTAACGCTTACGCGTAGTGTTGAGTGCTTAGTGTTTAATGTTGAATGAAAAACACTAAACACTAAGCACTAAACACTAAACACTAAACACTAAACACTAAACACTAAACACTAAACACTAAACACTAAGCATTAAGCATTAAGCATTAAGCATTAAACATTAAACATTAATGTCCGAAGGATATTCAAATGCAATGGGAAGTTGTCATCGGGCTGGAGATCCATGCCCAGCTTGCGACCAAAAGCAAGATATTTTCCGGCGCCTCCACCGCCTACGGTGCGGCGCCCAATACCCAGGCCTGTGCCGTGGATCTGGGTTTGCCGGGTGTACTGCCGGTATTGAATAAAGAGGCCGTGTGCATGGCCGCCAAGTTTGGTCTGGCCATCGGTGCACGGGTAGCGTCGCGTTCGGTATTCGCGCGCAAAAATTATTTTTATCCCGACCTGCCCAAGGGCTATCAGATCAGCCAATTCGAGCTACCCATCGTCGAGGGTGGGCATATCGATATCGACCTGGACGATGGCGGCAGCAAGCGCATCGATGTGACTCGGGCACATCTGGAAGAGGATGCCGGAAAATCCCTGCACGAGGATTTTCACGGCATGACTGGTATCGATCTCAATCGTGCCGGCACGCCGCTGCTGGAGATTGTCTCCGAGCCGGACATGCGCTGTGCCAAAGAAGCGGTGGCCTACATGCGCAAGATCCATTCGTTGGTGCGTTATCTGGAAATCTGCGATGGCAATATGCAGGAAGGCAGTTTCCGCTGTGACGCTAATGTTTCGGTGCGCCCCATGGGCCAGAAAGAACTGGGTACGCGCACGGAATTGAAAAACATTAACTCCTTCCGCTTCGTGGAAAAGGCCATCAACTTCGAGATAGAGCGACAGATCGAAGTGCTTGAAGGCGGCGGAAAAATCGTCCAGGAAACACGCCTTTATGACGCCGACAAGGACAGTACCCGCGCCATGCGCAGCAAGGAAGAAGCCAACGATTATCGTTATTTTCCCGATCCGGATCTGTTGCCAGTGATCATCGAGCCGGAATTCCTGGACACTCTAAAAGCTGGTTTGCCGGAGTTGCCGGACGAGAAGCGTCAGCGTTTTGTCGATGAGTTCGAACTCGGTGCTTATGATGCCGGTGTTCTTACCGCTTCACGCGAGATTGCCGAATACTTCGAGGCTG
>JALTPW010000397.1 GCA_026999335.1 Chromatiales bacterium | reverse complement strand
TGCCCTGAATGTGCTGCCCTATGCCCGAAGCATGATGATCGCAAAGCGCGTACGTGGCGACATCTGGATACCATGCAATTTGCCACTCATTTGCACTGCCAAGTACCGCGAGTGCGATGCAAAAAACATGGCGTCAGGACAGTGCAGCCCCCTTGGGCGGGCAAGCACAGCCGCTTCACGCTGCTCTTTGAAGCCTTCGCCATTCGAGTCCTACAGGCCGCCCGTAGCGTTGAAGAGGCGCGCAAGCTGCTTGGCTTGAACTGGCATCAAGTCGAAGCCATTAAGAAGCGCGCCGTAAAACGTGGATTGGCCCGGCGCGAGGACGTCATCATCCCCTATATCGGTATTGACGAAAAGCAGTTTCGCTCAGGTCAGAATTATATCAGCAGCTTGGTTGACCTGGAGGGAGGCCGGGTGCTGGATGTTGAGGAAGAACGAACAGAAAAGTCCTGTAAGAAGCTGATTGATAAGGCATTAACCGAGAATCAGCAAGAGCAAGTTACTGCGGTAGCCTTGGATATGTGGAAGGCTTACGCCAATGCCGTCGAAGAAAAATTACCGGAAGCGGTGATTGTCCATGATCGGTTTCATATCAGCCAGCACCTGAATAAGGCGGTTAGCAAAGTGCGGCGCGAAGAGAACAAACAGCTTCTTCAGCAAGGTGATGAGTGCTTGAAAGGCAGCAAGTTTTTCTGGTCGAGTAATGAGGAAAACGTCAATGAACAACTCAATGAAACCTTCGGTCACCTTAGAAATTCTGACTTAAAGGTCGCCAGGGCCTGCGCCATCAAGGAACTCTTTCGACACTTTTGGGCGTATACCTATGCAGGCTGTGCTGAGCGACATTTTGACAAGTGGTATTCATGGGCTATTAGAAGCCGCTTGGAGCCGATCAAGGCAAAAGCCAGAATGATCAAAAGTCACTTACCCAACTTGCTAACTTATTTCCAACATCGGATTAGTAACGCGGTTGCCGAAGGACTGAACTCGAAGATTCAGACCGTCAAGTCGAATGCCAGGGGTTATCGTTCATTCGATGGATTCAGAAATAGCATATTGTTTTATTGTGGTGGCCTGAAAATGGCCCCATAGGCCTTCACACAATTCTTCGAAGAACCCTTTAGAACGACGAGATTCATGATAAAAGATCTATATGCCCGCACCAGAAAAGGTGTAATTTCTCTTTTTCGATGCTTCCTTATGGTGTTTCCAA
>JALTPW010000396.1 GCA_026999335.1 Chromatiales bacterium | reverse complement strand
CCCTCTCTGTCGCGCATGATGTCCACCCGCCCCCAGCCACGGCCGTCCAGTGCCGCAAAGGCCTGTATCGCCAGCGCCTGTAATTCGGCCTCATCATCCACCGTCAGTCCACAGGGGCAGTGGTAGCCGGTATCCTCGACCTCGTACTTGGCGGCGTAGTCGTAAAAATCGCCGCGCGCCTGCAGGCGAATCACTGGCAGGGCCACACCGGCGAGAATGGCCACCGTGTACTCGTCACCCGCTATCCATGATTCAGCCATCACCAGTGCATCGAATGCCACCGCCGCACGCCAGGCCGGTTCGATGCCATCGACCTCGGTGATCCGCGCGATACCCAGGCTGGAGCCCTCACGCACCGGTTTCACCGCCAGCGGCAAGCCCAGCTCACTGGCTACCGCCACCCAGTCACTGTGTTCATCCAGCCGTGCAAAGACGGGGGTGGGCAAGCCAGCGGCCAGCCACACCTGCTTACTGCGAATTTTGTCCATGCTTAGCGCCGAGCCCAGCACCCCGCTGCCGGTGTAGGGCAGGCCCAGCGACTCCAGCAAGCCCTGCATCACACCATCCTCACCACCACGGCCGTGCAAGGCGATGAAGGCGCGCTCGAAACCGCCTGCCTGCAACACGCTCACGATGTCACGCCCCACATCCACCCCGTGAGCATCCACGCCACGTGACCGTAAGGCTGCCAGCACTGCCGCGCCGCTTTTCAGCGACACCTCGCGCTCGGCGGAAAGGCCACCCATCAACACCGCCACCTTGCCAAAATCAGGGTTCATGGGCGGGCTCCTGAAAAATCCAACACAAAGGCGCAGAGACACAGAGAACGCAAAGAAATACCGATGCCGTGAGCCGCGGCGGCCAACTGCAAGGCGCAAAGACATTGAAGGCTTTTCACAAGCCCTCCCCCACGATGTGCACTTCACGCACCAACTGCACACCCTGTTCGCGTTCCACCGTATCGGCGACGCGCCGGATCAGTACCTCCACCTGCGCCGCCGTGGCGCCGCCGGTGTTGACGATGAAGTTGGCGTGTTTTTCCGACACGCAGGCCGCGCCCTCGCAAACACCCTTCAGCCCGCAGGCTTCGATCAGCCGCGCAGCGAAATCACCTTCGGGATTGCGGAACACCGAGCCGGCGTTGGCCTGTCTGGTGGGCTGGGTATCACCGCGTCTGGTCAGCAATGCCTTGATGCGCGCCTGCGCCACCGCCGTGTCGCCAGGAACGAGCTGCAATTCGGCGGCCACGAACCATTCACCCACCGGGCCGCGCACATGACGATAGGCCACGTCATATTCCGACGGCAAGCGCCGATGGCCACCACCGTGGCGATCCAATGTTTCAACGACCTCAACAATGGGCCAGGTCTCACCACCAAAGGCGCCGGCATTCATGGCCAGGGCACCGCCCAGAGTGCCGGGGATACCCGCCAGAAACTCGGCCCCCACCAAGCCGGCGCGGGCGGCCTCACGCGCCACCTTGGCGCAGCTCACGCCGGCCTCCACGCGCAGACGATCGTCGCCAACTGGTTCCAAGGTATTGAGCATGCCGCTAGTGGCTATCACCGAGCCGCGGATGCCGCCGTCGCGCACCAGCAAATTGCTACCCAGCCCGAGCCAGAACACCGGCTCACCCTCGGGCAGCTGTGACAGATATTCCGCCAGATCATCGATGTCCGCCGGCCGGTAGTAGTGATCCGCCGGGCCGCCGATACGCCAGGTGGTATGGCGTGACATGGGCTCATCGAGCAGCAGCTTGCCGCGCAGCTCGACCATCTGCGGCGCGGCATTCATGCGCGTGCTCCTTGAGAGATTTGAAAATCCAACGCAAAGATGCAAAGGCGCAGAGGATGCAAAGAGATACCGATGCTGTGGGCCGCTGCCAGCCGCAAGGAGTAAAGACAATGCATGACCCTTTCAGAAACACGCCACTCCACCAGTAATCCGTCATTCCGGCGCAGGCCGGAATCCAGACGGTTCAAAGCACTGGATCCCGGCCTGCGCCGGGATGACGAAAAAACCAAGACCCCCTTAAAAGTCCTTTGCGTTCTTTGCGCCTTTGCATTTTTGCGTTGAAAGCCTTTCAGGATCTCGCACCGAACCATCACGCACCCTCCACCAATTGTTCCGGCAGCCTGGCCGCCGCCGCGCCGATGGAGCCGGCGCCGAGGGTGAGCAGCACGTCACCGTCGCGCAGCAGGCCGTGCAGAATGGTGGGCAGCTCTTCAATGTCTTCGACGAACACAGGATCGACCTGCCCGCGCAAACGGATGGCGCGACTGAGAGCACGGCCATCGTCGCCACCCCGCGATTGCTCGCCGGCGGTATAGACCTCCAGCAACACCAGCACATCGGCCTCGGACAACACCTGGACAAAATCCTCAAACAGGTCACGGGTGCGCGAATAGCGGTGCGGCTGAAAGGCCAGCACCACACGCCGGTTCGGCCAGGCCTTGCGCGCCGCCGTCAGCGTCGCCGCCACCTCGCGTGGATGGTGGCCATAATCATCCACCAGCAGCACCGGGCCCATAGGAGTATCCAGCTCGCCGTAGAGCTGGAAACGGCGACCAATGCCCTGGAATTCGAGCAGGGCCTTTTGCATCGCGGCATCAGAAACACCCAGCTCGCTGGCCACAGCGATGGCGGCCAAGGCATTCAGGGCATTGTGTTCACCGGGCATATTGAGTGTGACATCCAGCTCTCCCTGGTGGCCGCGGCGGGTAACGCGAAAGTGGGTATGCGAGCCATCCTGGCTCAGATCAAGGCCACGCACATCGGCATCCTCAGTCTTAAATCCGTAAGTCAGCACTGGCTTGGAAAAGGCCGGCAACAACTCACGGATCACCGGATCGTCGGCGCACAGCACTGCCAGACCATAGAAGGGCAGGTGGTGCAGAAATTCGACGAAGGCCTGTTTGAGGCGCTCGAAGTCACCACCGTAGGTGCCCATGTGGTCGACATCGATGTTAGTGACCACCGCCATCATGGGTGCTAAATAAAGAAAAGAGGCGTCGCTTTCGTCGGCCTCCGCCACTAGATAGCGGCCCTCACCGAGGCGAGCGTGGGCACCAGCACTGTTGAGCAAGCCGCCAATGACGAAGGTCGGATCCAGCCCGCCCTCGGCCAGCAAGCTGGCGATGAAGCTGGTGGTGGTGGTCTTGCCGTGGGTGCCGGCAACGGCAATACCGAAGCGGAAACGCATCAACTCGGCCAGCATTTCAGCACGCGGCACCACCGGAATACGTGCAGCACGGGCAGCCACCACTTCGGGGTTATCGGCAGCCACCGCAGTGGAAGTCACCACGACGTCACAGCCGCGCACATTTTCCGCCCTGTGACCAAGATGCACCGTCGCCCCACCCGCCGTCAGACGCCGGGTGACGGGATTTTCGCGCAGATCGGAACCAGAGATTACATAGCCCAGATTGAGCAATACTTCAGCAATGCCGCCCATACCAGCGCCACCAATACCGACAAAATGGATCCGCCGGATGCGGCTCCAGCCACTCTCCATACCCCCGGTGTTCATCAACCGATCAGCCACGCGCCACCTCCAGACAGTGCCCAGCTACCTGCTCTGTAGCCTCGGGCAGGGCCAGCTTGTGCGCCGCCATGCCCATTTTATCCAGGCGCACCTCGTCCAGCTTCTGCAACAGCTGCACCAACTTCTGCGCACTGAGTTCCTGCTGTGGCAGTAGCACCGCCGCACCGCCGTCGGCGAGATAGCGGGCATTGGCGGTCTGGTGATCGTCCACGGCGTGCGGATACGGCACCAGGATCGAGGCGGTACCGGCGGCGGCCAGTTCGGCCACCGTCATGGCGCCGGCACGACACAGCACCAGATCGGCCCAGCCGTAGGCCTCGGCCATATCGTCGATAAAGGGCTCGACACGGGCTTCGATACCGGCCGTAGCGTAGGCCTCACGAGCCTGTTCGATATTGCGGCGGCCAGTCTGGTGCCACACCTCGATCCGTGCGCCAGTGTTCAACACCAACCCGGAGGTATCGCTGCTGCCTCGCGCCAGCAGAGCGAGGGCCTCGGGCACCACCTCATTGAGGCGTACCGCGCCCAGGCTGCCACCCACCACCAGCAGTCGCAGCACGCCATCATGGCGTTCAGCAACAAAATCCGTGGCCAGGTTTTTATCAAGAAATTCACCACGCAGTGGGTTGCCGGTGTGCAAGGCGCCGCGCAGGGTGTGGGGAAAGGCCTCCATCACCCGGCTCGCCAGCGGTACCAGCAGGCGATTGGTCAAGCCAGCACTGGCGTTCTGTTCGTGAATCAACAGCGGCCGCCGTGACAGCCATGCCGCCACACCACCGGGGCCGGTAACGAAACCGCCCATGCCCAGCACCGCCGCCGGGCGCCGATGGTGCATCACCGCCAGGCTCTGCCACAGGGCTTGCAACAG
>JALTPW010000395.1 GCA_026999335.1 Chromatiales bacterium | reverse complement strand
GCAGGGGCTGCCGTCTTCGCGCACCACCATCACCTCGGCATTAGGAATGGCCCGGCCCATGGATTCAGGGCGGTGGGCCAATTCCTCTGGCGGCAGATAGGTGGAACGAAAGGCCTCGGTGAGGCCATACATCAGTACGGGTTTCGTGTTGGGTAGCGCGGTCTGCAGGGCCGCCAGCGTGGTGCGGGGCAGGGCGCCGCCGGAATTGGTGATGTAGCGCAGTGAGGCCTGTGCCTCTTCGGGCCAGGGCAGGTCGGCGATCTGTGTCCACAGCGGCGGCACGGCGGCGAGGCCGGTGATGCCGTGTTTGGTTACGGCGCGGACAATGTCTCGCGGCAGCAGGTAGTCCATCAGCACGGCACTGGCGCCAACACGGAAGGCGGTGGTCAGCTGGCTCAGGCCGTAGTCGAAACTGAAGGGTAGCACGGCGAGCAGCCGGTCATCGGCGGTATTGCCCAGATATTGCGCTACACTTTCCGCACCGGCCACCATATTGCGATGTGATAGCACCACCCCCTTAGGCCGGCCGGTGCTTCCGGAAGTGTAGAGAATGGCAGCCATGTCGGTGTCGATGCGGGCATGGGGTGTATGCAGGGTGTTCTGTGCGGTCAGCGCATTCCAGCCTGTGCAGTCCACTCCGGGGATATCCGGCAGCCCACTGCTGTTATCCACGATAATCACATGGTTGAGATCGTGGCATTCCGCCAGGACTTCAGCCAGCTGAGTGGCGCGCAGGGTGGCGGTCACCAGAATTCGTACATTGCAGTCGCGCAGGATGTGCCCTACCTGTTCGGCCTTAAGCAATGGATTGATCGGCACAAAAACCCCACCGGCGAGACTGGTTCCAAACAGGCTATCGACGGTTTCCATCTGCTTGGGCAGATAAACAGCGACACGCTCGCCTCGCGACAGACCCAAGCGGAGAAATCCTTGTGCGGCACGCTGGATGTGATCGGCCAGCGCGGCATAGTCCCGGGTGGATTTTTTGTGGGTTAGCGCAGGGTTGGTAGGGTGTGTTTCGGCACTGTGCAGAATGAACTCATGTAGCAGGTCGGGCATGGTATGTTTTGAATTCCGTGTGGGTGGCTGTGAGTGGCGGGGATTTTATCATCTTGGCCGGGGGCGGCATATTCCACATCAGAGGAAATAGGCCGCGCCGGCAGACGTGCAGGATATCGTCAAATGACCTGCGAGGTGTTTTCTGCGCGGTACTC
>JALTPW010000394.1 GCA_026999335.1 Chromatiales bacterium | reverse complement strand
TGCACTCCCACGCTCAACGGAGATGAACCGGACAAGCCATGATAGTTCCAACCAGCCACATAAAACACGCCCTGCCGTGCCCATCATGTGGCAGTCGTCTCGACGTTGCCAGTTTTTGGGTTGGTAACGAATGGGTGACAAAGCCCGTCCAGTGGTCTACTTTGCGCACACACGACTACTGTCCATATTGTGGACAGCCGGTATGTTTTGATGAAGGCACAAAGTTCGTGTATGGAACTGCTCCAGATAGAGAACGGAGTCATGGGCCACAATAAGGCATAGACATGCTACACCGGCGGTGGCGTGGCTTTCGTCGCCCTAGCCCAGTGGGGTGATGCCGAATAGACTGGGTGGCCCACCAACACAAGAGAAGGTTTGGCATGCGGGAGGTAACAGCGATGCGAATTCCACCACACGCATACCGTGGCACTTGCCAGTGCCCAGCGTGCGGCAAGTTGCTCGACGCCGCTACCTGGTGGAACGGCTGGACAAATGTCACCCGCGCTGCGGACTGGTACACACTGACCCTCATTAGTAGCTGCCCACAGTGTGGAGAGCACCTGCACTTTGATGAGAAGGAGGAAACCAACAATGAGTGAAATCGATATCAGCAAGATGAATAAGGCCGAGGTCCTGATGAAACTCTACAATGCAGCACGACCGCTCGGTCTGGGTCATCTCCACTACACCCCAGACGATATGACCATTGAGGAGGCCCACGAGTTGCTGAAGGAGCAGACTTACTTTGACTACCTCAACGGACGGGTGATGAAAGTTGACCTTAGCGGTGACATCCTGGACACATGGCTCTATGACAGGGACAATGGTCCGGGGGCCGCAAAGAGGGCGCTAGGGCTCTAGCGCAATATTTCACCAATGAAACGGGCCGATAGCTCAATTGGTAGAGCATCCGACTCATAATCGGTTGGTTACAGGTTCGAATCCTGCTCGGCCCACCAGGTATGGGCACTCTGGGGTAGCTCCCTGGAGTAAAAACAGATGAGGGGATAGTACAGTGCGAGTAGTAATCGGACCCCCAAAAGTGCTGTATGAATACCACCCATATGGGTCCGCTCTGGGTGTTGCTCCTCATCTGGCCCACCAGTTATGGCAACCTTGCCGGTTGCAGGCGTGGGGTGGTCCACGCAGCACAATCAGCGGCCACCCTTGTTGCGACGGGCCATGTAGCAGTAAGGGGAACCGTGCTTGGGACTGCCCTGCTGTTCGGGCCGCAGATCAGCGGGAGCAGATAACCCGGCAGCCGGTGAGGTTGCCGCCAATTTAATATCGGAGGCACAAAATGTACTACTTCAGAAAGTGTGAAAAGTGCCAAACATGTGATGGAGAGGGCTACGTCCGTGGCCCCGGATGGCAGGCGTTTGATTCGTGGTACCGCGAGCGCACGGCTTCAACCGGAAGCCCGCCAACAAATGATGAAGTCGAGGATTACATCGTAGAGCACGGTCTTATGTATGAGTCAGAAGAAATAGAGTGTTCCGACTGCGAAGGTAGTGGCGTGATCGAAAGCGAAGTACCTTTAGAAGGAGTAAGTACGCAGTTTTCAAAACAAGAGGATTGTTAAACAATGCACACCACTGACCACATCCAAGATTCTGGGTATGGCATGTGCGCAAAATGCTTCCGCGAGGGCCCGTTGTTCTATGCGCCTTGTCCAGAACCCAGGCGGACCAAAGGCCCTATTGGCATGTATCATTGCCCAGAGCGCGGCATCATGGTTGTCGCAGGCTTACTACATCCAATGCTGTGTGAGGAGTGCATCGACAAGATTCATCGAACGCGGGTAGAAGTCCGCAAGCTGGCAACAGGAGAGGAGGACTGACAATGTCAATCAATCACTATGCTTTTGTGCGTCTCGACGAGGAACAGACCGAAGCCCTCGCCCGCGGCGAGCCCATCAAGGTCACGGCTACTGACGACTACGGGAAGAGCAGCATCGAGTTCACCATCAATGATCAGTTCGGGTTCCTGGACGAGCACGCGCCGGACCTGACCATGCTCAAGATTACTACTTTCCCGGTATGCGGCGAGCGCTACGTATCCCGATGCAATGACCATTGGTCGCTGCAAATCGTGGGTGCACGGGATGTAGAGAGCATAGTTCCACGCTATCGAATCCCGACGGCAGATGAGGCGGCCGCAGTCCCTTACGGAGCGCGTATCCGCATCGAGCTGATGCGCCAAGGATGGAGGAAGTCTCCGACGAAGCGCCTGCTTTTCGATTTATTTGAGCATCTTCGGCAGGGTTATGTAAAAGGAAAGGAGGTTGCGTGAAACCGCAGCGTTGGCAACCCTACGAACGCTACAAGATCCGCGCCATTCTTGCGCGCGCATTCAGTCATGGCCGCCGTCTGGCAAACAATCACGAGATGTATGCAGAGACAAAGGCGAGGCTGTTCAAGCGCTGGCATCCGTGGCAGAAAGACGGATTGATGCGGCGCCAGGTGAGATACCGCAAGCGCAAGTGGTTCATGAGGTATGTATGAAAACAGCGCACCTGTTCGCCGGTGCCGGCGGCGGCAGCGTGGATAATGCTGTGAGGGCCGATTGAATGAATTACGTATGCCCACGATGCGGCAGTAACAGTATTGAGGAGACCGAGGACGATATTGGCGCCCCATGTCTCATGTGTATTGATTGTAATTGTTCATGGCTTCTTAAACGTGATGACCAAGAATACGTTCCGAAGCGAATCTTGATTGATGTACTCGACATGGCGTGTCGCTGTGCGGGATCCCCAACAATGTGCAAGTTTTGCGTGATGAAGGGACGTGTTCTCGGGGGAGAAAGTGTTGACGATGTAATAGAGGATTACAGATGATGGACACGAGCAAAATCTACACGAAATGCGACATTTTTGATATGAGCGAATATTTTCAACCAGGAGCACTACCCTGTTGTCCAGTGTGTGATAATGAAATACAAGACTGGGACGAATATTGTGTGATAACCGCTCATGGTTCTGCCGCACTTGCACATCGTTGGTGCATTGAAGATATAAATTGTGGAGAATAGATAATGACTAGACACAAGACAATCAAGCGCAGAAAGAAGAAATCCATGGGAGAGGTCGTGCGAGAAGCGCGAGAGGATATGGGGTTTACATACCGCCAGGCTGCTGCAGAAATAGGGATCTGGTTTTCTACGCTGCACGACATCGAAAACGACAAGGCAATCCCTCGCCTTGATACTGCTGTCAAGATCTGCAACATCCTCATGATCTCCATTGATGAAATGATTGAGGGGCTGGAAGAAACGTTGAGGCGGAGAGGTAAACGACTGTGAAAAATGTAATCAATATCGATATCAAGAAGGCCAGAGGGAATTTTGGTTTCATGTTCTGTGGTTGCGATACATCAGATCCACAGCCATTTTCGGTGATAGGTTTTAATGAGTCGAATCCCATAGTTGCCGCATTGATTTGCGAAAAATGCGGCAAGGTTGTTCCGGTCGAAAACGGCATAGTCAAATTGAGATGAGTGAACCATTGTGGTGGATCACAAGGGATGGTGACGCCGAATGCCTGAAATTATATGACAGACACTACTCGTCCAGAAAATACAAGGATGGCAGAATACGCACAAAATTCGTTGGACCTGGAGAGCAGATTGTTTTGCGCACATGGGAGGGAGATGCGGCGTTTGTTTGGAAAAGGTTTATTGATGCGTCAGGCCAACAAGGGGTCAATTGCTCATTTTTCAGAAATGAATCAAACCACAGAAGCAGCGACCTTATCCGACAGGCTGACGCAATCGCTGATTTCTGCTGGCCTGGTGAGAGGCATTATACCTATGTCAATGCGAAGGCAATCCGGTCAACTAACCCTGGATATTGCTTTATCATGGCCGGGTGGAGACGATGCGGAATAACAAAAGGTGGACTGATTATTTTGGAGCGTACATGAAACCACGCGCAGCCACCAACACCCCCCTTGACGACAAGGACCTGTGGGAGACGCCGCAGGAGGTCGTGGATGCGGTCGTGAAACGAATCGGAATGCCTGTTGTGCTGGATGTGTGTGCTACCGAGAAAAGCAAGAAGGCCGAATATTGGTTCGGCCCTGGTTCCCGATATGAAGATGCTCTCAATTTCCATTGGTCGCCACATATGAGGGAGATTGTATGCATGAGAGGCGGCGTTGGCATGGCATGGATGAATCCGCCATATTCTCGTGGGAATCTTCTGGAGTTCACATGGTGTGCGCGGAATCTGGCGTATAACGGATATTTCATCGCATGCTTGGTTCCGCATGCGCCAGACACAAAATGGTGGCAAGAGGCGATCGAGCCGCAGGCATCACTGATTCTGATGCCCACGAAACGGATTCGATTTCTGCGACCTGATGGGACACCCGGAGATTCACCGCCCGGACCATCCGCGATCTGCCTGCTGACACCG
>JALTPW010000393.1 GCA_026999335.1 Chromatiales bacterium | reverse complement strand
CCAATGCCATTAAGTTAACAAAATTATGACTGTTTTGTAGGTTGGTGGTGAGCTTGCGAACCCCAACGAAACCAACAATGTTGGGGTTCCTGCGTCACCACCAACCTACAACAAGCAGGACGTCAGGCTTAACTTAATGACATTGGTACCCATACCCAATATCAATAACAAACAGCGACCTATCGAGACCTCATGCATACCGCCCCAATGGATATACTCTTGATATATCCCGGAACACTGATATAATTGAATATACCAAGCGGATATACCAGGAGTATCATAATGACTACAATCCACACGACCGTATTCAAGAGCAACAAAACCCAGGCAGTACGTCTCCCCAAAGCAGTCGCTTTGCCAGATGCGATCAAAAAGGTGGATATCGTGGCCGTCGGCAATACCCGCATCATCACCCCAGCAGGAGAATCCTGGGATCAGTGGTTCGATAGTCGTGGCGTATCCGATGATTTTATGCCCGACCGTGATCAGCCTACCGACCAGGAACGCGAGGCACTTTAAGCATGCTGAAATACATGCTGGATACCAATATTGTCATCTACACCATCAAGAACCGCCCTGCGCAGGTTCGTGAAGCCTTCAAACGACACGACAACCAGATGTGCATCTCAGCCGTTAGCAAAGGTGAGCTGATTTATGGCGCTGAGAGATCATCCCAACCAGAACGAAATCTTACTGATATCGAAGGATTGATAGCACGCCTGCAAGTGGCCCCTTTTGAAGACCATGCATCGGAACATTTTGGTCAGTTAAGAGCTGAGTTATATCGTATCGGCCAGCCGATTGGCCCTTACGATATGATGATTGCTGGTCATGCAAGGGCCATGGGGTTAATTCTTGTGACCAACAATATGAAAGAGTTTGAGCGGGTGCCAGGGCTTCGCATTGAAAACTGGGTGTAGCTGGAAATTTCATAGGCACGTATAGGGTGTCCGCAAAATGACCACAAGAATTTTTCGTAACACAGGCCGCAATAGTTGAGTAGCGGGCATTCCCCAGTCACCCTCATCGCCAATTGGACGGTATCTCACAAGCCAATTAGACGGTGATACTATTTCAATTAGACGATAGAATATTCTCACTTGGACGAACTAAACGGCCTCTCTATGTATCCGCGCTATGCCACTCAGAATGTGAAAAAAGCCCTGACCGACACCCCGGTTGTATTTGTCATGGGGCCTCGCCAAGTAGGGAAAAC
>JALTPW010000392.1 GCA_026999335.1 Chromatiales bacterium | reverse complement strand
TCCTCATTGGCATTCGTCCATTACCGGGCCAAACGCAGAGCACCAACATGGTGCAATTCCATCAGGCCAGAGCCATTATTGTGCGTTTTTCGCTCTCCGTCCCTTAAAACTATTCATAAATTGTTGATATTCCACAGTTCAGAAAACTTGGCATAAGGCGTGCAAATCAGGGCCGAGCAACGTGCTTCAAACACAAAACAGCAAACAACAAACCTCAGACGACAGTCTACGCCCACAGCAACGCGCAGTGGGCCCTTTTAAACCGTTAGGGAGAGAAACCATGAAAATGGTTGTAGCAATCATCAAGCCCTTCAAGCTGGACGACGTGCGTGAAGCGCTGTCGGAAATCGGCGTGCAGGGCATCACGGTTACCGAGGTCAAGGGCTTCGGTCGCCAAAAAGGTCACACCGAACTCTATCGCGGCGCAGAATACGTGGTGGATTTCCTACCCAAGGTCAAAATCGAGCTGGCCATCGATGACGACATCACCGACCAGGTGATCGAGTCCATCAGCAAGGCCGCCAACACCGGCAAGATCGGTGACGGAAAGATTTTTGTCTCCGCGCTGGAACAGGTGGTTCGTATTCGCACCGGCGAGACGGGCTCCGAAGCACTGTAATTACTCTTGGGGATAGTCACAATGGAAAATCAGATTTTTCAATTGCAGTACGCCATGGACACCTTTTACTTTCTGGTGATGGGAGCCCTGGTAATGTGGATGGCGGCCGGTTTTGCCATGTTGGAAGCGGGCCTGGTTCGCTCTAAAAACACCACCGAAATTCTTACCAAGAATGTGGCGCTGTTCGCCATCGCCTGCACCATGTACATGATTGTCGGCTACGACATCATGTACGACGGCGGCATCTTCCTCGAAGGCATTGCACTGGATGGCGCCGCCAATGCCGATGCATTGACCGCGACCGTGCTGAAGGAATCTGCCGAGGCCGGTTTTGCCGGTAGTTCGGTCTATTCCAACGCCGCTGACTTTTTCTTCCAGGTGGTGTTTGTGGCCACCGCCATGTCCATCGTCTCCGGTGCCGTGGCGGAACGCATGAAACTGTGGTCTTTCATGCTGTTCGCTGTCGTGATGACCGGTTTCATCTACCCGATGGAAGGCTACTGGACCTGGGGCGGTGGCTCCGTGTTCGGCCTGTTCAGCCTCGGCGATGACTTCGGCTTCCTCGACTTTGCCGGCTCCGGCATCGTACACATGGCCGGCGCCGCTGCGGCCCTGGCCGGTGTACTGGTGCTCGGTGCCCGCAAGGGCAAATACGGCGCCGACGGTTCCGTTCATCCCATTCCGGGCGCCAACCTGCCACTGGCCACCCTCGGCACCTTCATCCTGTGGATGGGCTGGTTCGGTTTCAACGGCGGTTCCGTGCTCAAACTGGGTGACATGGCCAGCGCCAATACCGTGGCGATGGTGTTCCTCAATACCAACGCCGCCGCTGCCGGTGGCGTTATTGCCGCTCTCATCGTAGCGCGCCTGATGTTCGGTAAGGCCGATCTGACCATGGCCCTCAATGGCGCCCTGGCCGGCCTGGTCGCCATCACGGCCGGCCCTGACACCCCCACGCCACTA
The DNA here is from genome assembly GCA_026999335.1 of Chromatiales bacterium. Classification (GTDB taxonomy): domain Bacteria; phylum Pseudomonadota; class Gammaproteobacteria; order SZUA-152; family SZUA-152; genus DRQN01. The sequence goes on along the minus strand of JALTPW010000392.1, from coordinate 9,896 downwards.
ATGGCCACCATTATCGGTGCCGTCGGCGGCACCCTGGTGGTATTTTCCATCGTCGGTATGGACAAGCTGAAAATCGACGACCCGGTCGGCGCCATCTCAGTACACGGTGTGGCCGGTCTGTGGGGCCTGCTGGCCGTACCGCTGACCAATGGCGACGCCAGTTTCCTCGGTCAGATCGTTGGGGCCGTGACCATCTTCGTCTGGGTCTTCGGCGTCAGCCTCGTGACCTGGCTCGCCATCAAGGCCCTCATGGGTGTGCGCGTCAGTGAAGAGGAAGAATATGACGGTGTCGACCTCTCCGAGTGCGGAATGGAAGCCTATCCGGAGTTCACCAACAAATAGACACACCACAATGCAGAACTCACTGCCGGCGGGCAGTAAAAACTGCGAACTGTGTTGCACCATTCAGCGGGCGCCTCGGGCGCCCGCTTTTTTTTGCCCATCCGGCAGGCTATGCTTTTATTAACCCCACTCCCGAGGCTCGCATGAAAAAACTTACCGTCGTCATCACTCTCTGCCTGCTCTGCGCCACCACTGGTGCCTTTGCCGGAAAGGTTTACAAATGGACCGACAGCGAAGGCAATATTCATTACGGTGAAAGACCGCCCAGCACACAGGCCAAAGAAGTCGATATCCACAAGGCTCCACCATCGAGCCACAATGCCCCCCCAGCGGAAAGTTCCCTGCAAGAGACCACTAAACTGCTCGAAACCCTGCGCAAGGAACGCCAGCAAAAGGCTGAGAAAAAGGCCACCGCCGAAAAGGAACGCAAGGCCCGCGAAGCCAACTGCTCATACTCAAAGCGCAGATTAGCCGGCTATCGGATCGGCGGCCGCATCTACGAAATAGATGACCAGGGCGAACGCAGCTATCTCAGCGACAGCGATATTCAGCAGCGCCTGGAGACGGCACAGAAAGAAGTGGACAAGTGGTGTACTGAATGACCACCGGCTAAAACCGGTGGGTTGGAACATTCGAGTGCTAATAACTTCGGTGCTAATAACTTCGGTGCTAATAACTACAGTCATCAACCTCACACCATCATAAACGCGCATGAGTCAAAACAAATAAACGACCCACACACCCCTCCATCAAATAACATAGGGGAGTCGACCTCTCAGAGATCAAAACGGAAAGCATCGTGCGCACAGCGCACGCTACAAGTAGGTGTAGTGTGTGGCCGTGCACACGGGGCATCCAATGCCCCTGCGCACACCACGCCCCGGTGGCGAATAAGTAGACCCGTTTTTAAATCCACGCCTACCAGCACTCCCAGAAATTCATGTAGGATGTAATGAGTTCCACAAACCACATCGGTCAAGCACCTGTCAACAGCATTCGAATATTGCATTGCCAACTCAAACACCGTTCAGGTTATTCAACACAATTCAAAGATCCTAAACTACCACCGACTAAAGTAGGTGGGTTAGCGCATTCGGTGCTGATGGCTAACGTCATCAACCTCGCACCGTCATCAGCGCGCATGCGTCAAAACATGAACATCAAAGTCACCGTCTAAAGACGGTGGTTTTGACCAAGTTAATGGAAAATAAACCTGGACATATCCGTTCAGCACAAGAATTGGTGAATGTCTTTTATCGCAACCCAGCCCTTCTTGGAGCGGGTGTTTAAAAGCTGACCTTAGACGGAACTATCGATAAAAATATCAGCTCATTCAAGAACAATAAAGGGAATGATATTTATCATCAACGGTTGGGGAAGTATTGACCATATTGATTTGTGGGATGGCCGGTTGATGAAAATGAAAGGGGCCTCTAACACTGCGGGTTATAGAAAACGTAGCAAACAGGTTTGGTTTTGGGCGTTAAGATAATGGACACAATCCCTGAGCAACAAACAGGGTTAAAGGAATATTACTCCTCACCATTGTTTTATTTTATTGCTCCATTGCGACCTGCCAGGCTGCCAATCATGTGGAAAATACTGACTTTCTTACCCTAGCAAAAACCAATGAATTAAATCTGGAAATCTATAATCAACAAGGCCGTTGCGCAATCGGGATGAACAATGCGCAAAAAAATACGCCAACGAGTGCGTTACTCGACATCCCATTCCCCTATGGTTTTGTGCGTGCCAGCAAAGCACCAATAGCTCAATATCACTACCAAGGCGTTGGCCAAGTATTTGTTGTGGCTGGCCCTCTGGCGGATAAAAAGGACTATGTGGCTGGCCCTCTGGCGGATAAAAAGGACTATAAAAGAGGATACTGGTGTCAATTTCAAACACATGTGCTCAAATCAAGGCCAAACCATCATTGTTCGGGACAGCAAACTCACATTGCGAAAAAGCCAAAATATACCCCTAGGTTTTTGTCACCATTTGGGTTTCGATGAAAAAGACTATTATGGATTTGCCTATTCCGTCGATTAACCGCTTGACGAATAAAGATAAATCGCGGAAAGGGCATGGGGAAGCGGAGACCTTATGCCCAATCATTATCAACCCGGCGACCCTATGAGTGGTCACGGCATGTACAGGCTATTGAGCCAGCGCCTGCTGTAAAAAGGCTGGCAGCACAAAGGCTGCGCGATGAATGTCGGCAGTGTAATATCTCGTCTCGAAGGGCTTTGCAACCACGCCGGCCTCACGCAGGCCTGCTATTTTCTCCCCCTTGCGCGCAATAGTGGCGGACCACCAGCCGGAAGGATAGATCATCTGCGGAAATTGCAGCGTCTTCACATCCGCATAGCCGGCGCTGCGCATGGCGCTATGCATGGCGCGTAGAATGTGCGGATGCAATAACGGCGATTCGCTCTGCTGCACAATCATGCCGCCGGGACGCAAGGCACGCAGACAGTCTTCGTAGAAGGGCTGTGAAAACAGGCCCTCGGCGGGGCCGATGGGGTCGGTACTGTCGATGATGACCACATCGAGGCTTTCCCTTGCTGCGTCTTTCATCCACTGGATGCCGTCACCGAAGATCAATGTGGCACGCGAGTCATCATTGAGTTCACACAGCTCGGGGAAATACTGCTCGGCGAGACGCGTCACACGTTCGTCGATCTCCACCTGCACAACCGACTCCACCTCGGGATGGCGCAGCACCTCGCGCAAGGTACCGCAGTCACCACCACCGACGATAACGACATTTTTCGGCGCAGCGTGAGTGTACAGCACCGGATGAGTCATCATTTCGTGATAAATGAAGTTCTCCCGCGCCGACACCATGGTGCAGCCATCGATGACCATAAAATTACCGAAGTCGGTGGTCTCAAACACCTCGATACGCTGATAGGGCGTCTGCTCGTCCACCAATTTCTTGCGGATACGCAGGGAAAAGGCCGATCCGGCATCCGCGTGGATTTCAGTGAACCAGTTGGCGTCGAGAGTGCTCACGGGAATGTCCTCAGTCTGTTGGCAGAGAAAATGGCGGGAATTATCCGTGTTTCATTCGGCGTTGCAAACCTGCCGGGCCGGCCGGCGACGGTCTTCTGATTTGCCACAGAGACATGGAGGATTCAGGATATTGTGAAGAATTGCAGAAAAACGGTATAAAGTCTGGCCCATGATGACAATTCACCGAGTAATCCTGTGACCAATGCTTATTTTCAGTGCCCTCCGTGCCTCTGCGGCCAATAGCGCTCCGCCATGAACAACATTCAAAAAGCCCGCGACATCTACAATCTCACCCACTGGGGCGATGGTTATTTCGATATCGCCGCCAACGGCCACCTCAATGCCTTCCCGGCGCGCGACGGCCACGGCATCGATCTGCATACCCTGACCGAAGAGATCCGTCAGGCGGGGCTGGCGCTGCCGGTGCTGGTGCGTTTCAGCGGCATCCTGCACGACCGCGTGGCGCGCCTGTGCGGTGCCTTCGCCAAGGCCATGCAGACACATGACTACGACGGTGGCTACACGGTGGTCTATCCCATCAAGGTAAATCAGCAACGGAGCGTAGTACGTGAGCTGCTGAACGCGGCCGATGGCGCCACCGATGAAAAACGCATCCACGTCGGCCTCGAAGCCGGCAGCAAACCGGAGCTAATGGCGGTGCTGGCACTGTCCGATGCCCGCAGCGGGCGCATCATCTGCAATGGCTACAAGGATCGTGAATACATCCGCCTGGCGCTGATCGGACAACGGCTGGGGCATCACATCACCTTGGTGCTGGAACAGCCCTCGGAACTCACGTTAATCATCCGCGAGTCACGCGCCCTGGGCGTGACACCACGCCTCGGCGTTCGCGTGCGGCTGGCCTCCATCGGCCGTGGCAACTGGCAGAATAGCGGTGGTGAAAAGGCCAAGTTCGGCCTCTCCGCACAGCAGCTGCTGACGGCGGTAGCGCAACTGCGCAAGGCCGGCCTGCTCGATGCACTGGAACTGCTGCACTGCCACATGGGCTCCCAACTGGCCAATATTCGCGACATCCAGCGGGGCCTGCGTGAATGCGCGCGCTATTACGCCGAGTTGCATCGCCAGGGAGTCGGCATCCACTGCGTGGACGTCGGCGGCGGCCTCGGCGTCGACTATGAAGGCACCCGCTCGCGCAGCGATTGCTCGATGAACTACAGCCTGCAGGAATACGCCAACAATGTAGTGCACACCCTGCGGGAGGTATGCCGTGCCGAGGGCCTGCCGCAACCGCACATCATCACCGAATCCGGCCGCGCCCTCACCGCCCACCATGCCATGTTGATCACCGAAGTCACGGACGTGGAACAGGCCGTCAGCGGCACGCCCATCGCCCCGCCCGCTGACGGCGAGGCACAGATCCTGCGCGATCTGTGGCAGGGTTTGCAGGAACTCAGCACACCCGGGGCGAGCCCGCGCGCGGTAGTGGAGATCTACCACGACGCCGTGCACTGGCTGGCCGAGGCGCAGACCCTGTACGTGCACGGCGTACTGGACATGGCCGCCAAGGCGCGCGCCGAGGAAATCTATTTCGCCACCTGCGCGCAGCTGCGCCAACGCCTCAACCCCGGCATACGCGCCCAGCACGAAATCCTCGACGAACTGAACGAAAAGCTGGCCGACAAATATTTCTGCAATTTCTCCCTGTTCCAGTCGATGCCGGACGTGTGGGCCATCGAACAGGTATTCCCCATCGTGCCCCTGCACCGCCACGAGGAGACGCCCGAGCGGCGCGGCACCCTGCAGGACATCACCTGCGATTCCGACGGCCGCATCGACCGCTACGTGGACGGTGAAGGCCTGGAGAGCAGCCTCCCCCTGCATGCGCCCCGTGACGGCGAGCCCTACTGGCTGGGTATTTTCCTACTCGGCGCCTATCAGGAGATCCTCGGTGACATGCACAACCTGTTTGGCAACACCAACGCCGTGGACGTACGTCTCGACGCCGATGGCCGTCACCACTTGGCACACATCCAGCACGGCGATACGGTCGCGGCGGTGCTGCGCCATGTACACTTCGAACCGGCCTGGCTGCTGGACAGTTACCGTACGCAACTGGCCGCCACCACCCTGCCCTCTCAGACACAGGTGACTTATCTGGCCGAATTGGAGGCCGGACTGAGTGGTTACACCTATCTGGAGGATTGACGCCGGCAACGGCAGCGATAACACTGCCGGGATGGCGGCAAACACGCTACCATAACGATCCTTGGAGGGTTGTCGAAAGATAGAGGCAGGGATGCTGATATCGTCTGTATTTGGCAGCCCGTCCGGCATAACTACTCATTATTAACACAGAAGGAACGACAATCATGAAACGTCATTTGCAGCGAATCGGGACACTGGCACTGCTGACGGCATTGATTTTCATCGCCCCGGTGGCGGCTGGCGCCGCAGAAACCGCTACGGACGACGAGAATTACACGCCACGCGGCAGTGTCGCACGCGCGGTTTTCACCACCCGTATCGAGGATCGTGAGCCCATCGACAACCTGGTGCGCATACCCAGCTCGGTAGACCGCATCTATTTTTTCTCTGACCTGCGCGGACTGGACGGCGAAATCATCACCCATCGCTGGGAGTACGATGGCCAAGTGATGGCCGAGGTGAAATTCCGCGTCGGCAGTGGCGCACGCTGGCGCGTCTATTCCAGCAAAAACCTGCTGCCCGAATGGATCGGCAAGTGGACCGTGGTGGTTCTGGATGAATCCGGCTGGCCACTGAAGGCCAGTATGTTTGAATATTTCGATGCCTCACAGGATGTGGCACCCATCACACTCGATAAGCCCCCGGCCGAAGCACCCACCGATGAGGCACAGAACAACGAGTAGAACTCACCTTACACACTCAACAACCCTTGCAGCAAACAGCACGGATAAATCTAACCGTCTGAAGACAGTGGTTTTAACCGGACAACTAAACTACCACCGACTAAAGTAGGTGGGTTAGCGCATTCGGTGCTGATGACTAAAGTCATCAACCTCGCACCGTCATCAGCGCGCATGCGTCAAAACATCAACGTCACCGTCTAAAGACGGTGGTTTTGACCAAGTTAATGAAAATAAAAAACCTTGATCAGGGTTTTGGCGCCCGGCAGCACACGTTGTAGCATTTCACGCTCCGCCTCGCGGAAGTAGCTCGCCATACGGTGTACACCCACATGTGGCTCTTCCGGCGTAAAGAAGTTGATATTGCCGTGCTCGGCAAAGTAATACGCCGACATCAACTCCGCCTCGCCCCAGTCCGGCAGATTCTTTTTGTAAAAAGCCACGACGGCATCGTAATCATCCGTGCTGATCAGCTCCACAATCGGCAGGCCCGTGTAGTTTTCCGCCCGCTCTACAACGGCATAACTGCGAATCATCACTGCCCCGGGATAGGTTGGAATACCAACCTGAGCGGTATCGGGAATCGCGGCCTGGCGAATACCCTCGGCCAGATGACTTTCCTCCATACCGGCTGGAATCGCGGCCTTTGGCGCAAAAGGCCCGGCCGCCAGCAGGGCCGGAGCCAGACCGGTCACAACGATGAGCAAAACCAAGAATCGTTTCATCAAAAAGTCCGCTGATGGCCGCAGGGCCGGATAACGGCAGGCAGCAACAAAGGAGGCAGCCTACTTCAGAGGAGACCAGGAACCGGTGTAACCTGCCACATCCTTGTCCGCCAGACGACCGCCGATATAGAGATGATTCACCTCGTCACGCGTGATGGGGTGGACATTGCCAGCGGCATCCTGATACTGCCACTCCCCCTGAATGCACAATTCGAACAGGGTCACCATGATGTCGTCAAAACGGATCGCATGCTCTGCGGCCTGACGTTTGAAATCCGCCAGGCTCAGGTTACGACCGCCCTTGTCGAACTCCTCCCGAGCCAGCGCCGCAAGGGCGATGTCCCACTTGGGGACTTCCTCATCGAAATTTTTCAGATGTTCAATCACGTCATATCCTCGCTGTACTATCCATTCCGTTCACTCTGTTCCGCACATGCTATACACAAGCGGGTCGCCGGATCAATGTTTAGTCGCGCCAAGGCAATGGGCGCATCACACACTTGGCAATCGCCGTACTCACCCTCATCGATAGCGGCCAATGCCTCGCTAATACGCTGCAATTCCAGCCCCCGGCGCCGAATGGTCTCCTGCGACATGGCCTGCCCCTGCAAGGCATCCATGCGCGACAACCTGCCAACCCGTGCCTGATCCAGCTCCACCGTGCGGGCAGCTATTTCCCCCGTTTTCGACACATTTTGCAGTTTCACCCGCCGCTGCAATAACAACTGGCGAAAATATGTCAGATCAGGGCCCATGTCGTCCTTCACGGCGTCAGCCCAGGTAGGCCCCGGCGGAGGAACAATACGCACACTCCTGCGGCGTGTCTTCGCGGCCAAGGATGGCGTTGCGATGGGGAAAACGCCCAAAACGGCGAATGATGTCACGATGATGCTCGGCAAACTGCGCATTTTCGCTCAGGCCCGCAGCCCGGAACAAGGCCACACTGCGATCCTGATCCGCCAGGCTTTCACTGTGCATGAAGGGCATATACAAAAAAGCTTTTTGCGAGTCATCGAGCGATTGATCAAAATTTCGTTCAATGGCTCGTCCAGCCACCTCACGGGCCGCCGTCTCCGAGGAAAAACTCTCCGCACGGCCACGAAACATATTCAACGGAAACTGATCCATGCAGATAACCAGCGCCAATGCACCCTCGGCGCTCGCCTCCCAATCCGACAACGCCCCCTCACAGGCCACCTGCCAAACCCGCAAAAAACGCTCTGTCAATTCAGCATCGAATTCCGTCGTGGACTGAAACCACAACGGCTGTACGCGTGCAGAAAACCAAAATCTCACAATCTCTTCAGCGCTCGCCACCAATATCTCCTAACCAGGAAAAGGAATCCCACAACCGGCCAGGGCACAGTAGCCGTGCGGATTTTTCGCCAGATACTGCTGATGAGCGTCTTCCGCAAAATAGAACACCGGGGCATCCATGATTTCCGTCGTAATCACTCCCTGACCCGCGACCGTCAAGGCGGCTTGATACTGCTCCCGCGACGACGCCGCCGCCCGTCGCTGCGCGGCATCGAAGACATAAATGCCCGAACGATACTGCGTACCCACGTCATTGCCCTGCCGCATACCCTGGGTGGGATCGTGCCCCTCCCAGAACAGGCGTAGTAATTGCGCATACTGTACGCGCTGCGGATCGAACACTACGCGCACCACTTCATTGTGCCCGGTGAGTCCGGAACAAACCTCTTCGTAACGGGGATTCGGCGTGCCTCCTGCGGCATAACCCACCGCCGTCGAATACACCCCGTCACATGACCAAAACAGCCGTTCCACGCCCCAGAAACAGCCCATGCCAAACATCGCCAACTGAAGGCCTGCCGCAAACGGCCCCTGCATCGGCCGTCCGGACACGGCATGTGCCGCAGCAACGGCCATGCTCTCTTTTCGACCCGGTAAAATTTCCCCCGGCGCCGGCATTGTCACTCCGTGGCTCATATCCCGCAGCATATCATCCATCTCGCAGCTGTCCTGAGGTTTTCAGCAGTGAACCGGCCACCCGCCGCAAGCATGCCAACACCGCCGCGCGGCCCGGCACGTCCAGCAGCACGGCAAGCTCGTCCCAGCGGCGCTTTTGCAACAGCTTGGCCACCAGCAGTCCACGCGCCCGGGCCTCCAGCCCGCAGTCAGGGATCGCCAACACACATAGCGCCAGCCGGTATAATGACGCCAGAGCGTCTTCAAAGCTGCGCGCGCCCTCGGCAAAGGCATCAATTTCCCGTTTATCCCATGGATGCAGCGACATATCCAATACGACATCATCCCGGCAGAGCAGCAACGCGGCCAGCTGCGGATCCAGCTCACGCAGGGGATCGCCCAGTTGCTGGGGAAAATCGGCAAAAAACCTTGCCCGGGCGGCGGCATGAACCTCGACACCTTTTTTGCTCAACGCCCGCAACACCATCACCGAATAAGTGCCGCTGGCGTGGTCACGGCTGAAGCCCAGACGCACCGGCAGCAAGTTTTCCTTGGCCCAAAACACCAACAACTCTTCGCTGGCGCCGAAACTGGCGCCGAGCAGATCAAAGCCATCGGCGGCGACCTGCCGGCGTATTCGTTGCAACAGTAATAGACCCAGTCCCCGGCGCTGCACCGCCGGGTGTACGGCGATACGCATGATGCGCGCGCAGCGCAGACGCGCGCCATCGCTCAGCCCCAGGTGCGCCGTCAGCGATTGTGGAATCAGATGTCCGCGCGGACGGCGTTTTCCCGTGGCGATGGCCTGCGCCATGTCGGCATCGAATCCGCCCTCTGCCGCCACCAGCGCCGTGGCCACGATCTGTCCCCGCTGGCGCAGCGCATAGACGCGCAGGCCGGGGCCGTCCAGCAGATTGCGCAGGTCGTTGGGACGGGTGCGGTAGTGGGCCTGTACCAGCAGGCCGAATAATTGCGACAGGCTTTGCTCATCGGTCGCCAGGCTATCGCGATCAAAGCGAACAAATTCACAGCGGGC
>JALTPW010000391.1 GCA_026999335.1 Chromatiales bacterium | reverse complement strand
TATTGCTTTCCGAGTTAATTTCCCCTGTATGGATGATAAATACCGAGTTCGAGTAATAAACCCCATACTTTAGCTATCGATTCAGGGAAGATCCAATGTTTTTTTGACTATGCAGCTTTCTGCGCCATGGCTTGTTTATAAGAGAATTGTATTGATACAGCAGGGGGGGGAGGTGTCGAAGTAAAATAGCCCGGATGAAGCACAACATAACCCGGAAGGCGTTGAATTTTACCATCCCAGATTTCACTTTGTTTCATCCAGGCTACTCACTTAAGATGAATATCAGCGGTTCAGTAGGATGGGCACTGCCCACCAGAGATATGGCGAGACCGTCATGGTGGGCCGTGCCCACCCTACAATTTCCCACTATAGTACTCTGCAGTATGACAAAGTGAGATGAAAGTCATCCTACCACACGCAGAGCGGTGATCATCCTCTGGCACACCGCAATGACGCACTACAGCTTCAACAAACTATCCAGCCGTTCCAGGTCATTGACAACTTTCCAACTGCCACCGCCCTGCTGAATACGTTGTTCCCAGGCATCCAGCCGGTGCAGATAGTCACGCGGATCGACGTTATCCGAACGCAACTTGGTGACATTCAGCGCAATCACCTTGATATCCACCAGCGGGATCAAAAAATCCCGTACATGGCCTTTTTCCAGATCCTCTTCCAGATCAGAGAATATCAGCGTGTAACGCTCATCGGCGCCGGTCTCGGTAAGATACTCCCCGGCCTGCAGGATGCCACCGCTGATATCGGTGTGGGCGCTGCCCTTGGCGGTCTCGATGAAGGCGTCCATCTTGCGCTTAAAAGCCCGCTTCTGTTCATTCACCATGCTTGGCCGACTGTCGAAGGTGACCTTGGCGACGATATCCTTTTCACTGAAACTGCCGCTGTCGATACGCGCCACGGCGATGGAATCGCCGCTGTTCAGACTCATCAGCAAATAATTGATGATTTTTTGTGCTTTGGCGAGTTCTTCAGTATAGGTGCCTGAGGTATCCAGCAGCATGTAGACAGCCTTGGACTTCGGTCGGTGCTCCTGTTCATTGCAACCCGTCAGCAAAAAAACAATAATAACTACCGATATCACGATTAACTTTTTCATCATGGACTCCTTTTATTTTGTTGGACGTTTGCTGGGCAGTGCCTCTACCGGCACTTCGTCTTCATAGCCCTCATCCAATGAAGGCTCTTGCTTTTTACTCCGACCGGCAATCATCTGCTCAATGCGCAGCGGCAGCATAATGACGAGGTCATAGAGACTCACCAGCACCTTGCCCAGCTGGTAACTGAGATTTCCTAGCAACCGCAGCAGGAAGGCGACGCCACGCAACAGCCCGGCCATCGCAAGCCCCATAACAGTGCGTGACGAGTGGATGAAGGATTCCAGAGGAATGGCGACGAAGGCCAGCGTGAAGGGAAGGATGAAACCCATCACCATCTGTCCGATGGAGGGAATCCAGCGGAACTGCGCCTCGACCACGTCAGACCCGGCCAATGACTGGGCAATCGCCTCACGATCCATCGCCAACAGGTCGCGCATGTAGGCCAGTGACGCCTCGATGGAGGCCAGGATGAACAGAATGCTAAAAGTGATCACGATCATGCGTTTGCGCATCGCATCGTCCATGCTGCCAATGACGGGAAACAGGCGCGTGATACGCAGCGACTCCAGCAGGAACAAGCCCATGGCGACTTCCACCATGATGATCACGATCGCCGCCACGTCGGCGGTACGTAGCGGGCCGAGCTGACTGGTGCCTCCCACCATTTCCGACATGGGCAGGGCGATCAACTGAAAGTTGATGACGCCGCCCAGGATCGCGATCACCAACACCAACCCGGAAATAAAGAACTGGGTCAGCGACGATGAGGTCAGCATGCGTGCCGCATGATCCTCGCCACGCCGAACCTCTTCGTAATGCTGCATGTGCGCATCGATGGACCGAGTGCGCTTGTCCAGCCCCGCCACGGCGCCCTGTGCCTGACCCACCGACTGTTGCAGCTTGCGCCATCCGGGCTGCATGTCCTTGAGCAGAGCATGACGCTCCCGGCTGTTGTCCTGGTAGGCCTTGAGAGTTTCCTTGTGCGCATCTTCCAGTGTCTCGGCGATGTTTTCGAGGATACGCGCCACCGTGCTATCACCGCCCTTGGCAACTTTCGAAATGGTGTCCACGGCATCCAGCCAGGCCGGCGGCAGTGGCGGCACATCGCTGGCATTCTGATAATCCGCCTCGATCCTGTCGAGGGTCTCTTTGATCTCGCGGTGAATGGCCGGGTACTCCGCCAGATCCCGCGAAACCACGGCATTGACACGGTGAAACTCCCGTTCGATGGCACGCTCGGCGGTGTCCCGGCCGTTGGCGAGAATCACCTCCTTGTTGCGGCAGCTCAGGCGCTCCTCCATCTTGCGCAGCGAGCGCGCCGCCAGCCGCAGGGCGCTGCGCAACGTCCCGCTCACCGAGTGAATCAACTGATGCGCCGGCGTTCTCGCCAGATACATGACAAACACCAGCAGTACCAACCAGATAGCGGCTGACACACCGGGGCTGTCCGACCAGACTATTAACAAATCCGTACTATTCATAGCTGCCTCCTCATTCAATGTGGAAACCCCTGATTGCCTTTTGTCATGCCGGCGCGGGCCGGCATAACGGATCGATCAGAGATTTTTTCAGTCTTGCCCGCGAACCTCGCGTGGCCTTGTAGACAGTTGTACCAAGGGGCTGTAAAAAACCTGTGAAAACACTTACTCACCGATGGATATTTTCCACAGCGCTGGACGCATCACACATTTTTGCGCTGATTTAGTTACTATTGAGGGCAGAAAAAGGAAAGAAAAAACGGCCGAAGGGTGTACTGATGGCAAAGATTTTCTGGGTCGAGGATCAAGCTCACTGGATCGACCGCTTCAAGGCGGCACTGGAGTCCAGCGATTTCGATGGGCGAGCCAATTCATTGACTGTGTTCAAGTTTTCCGAGGCGGCGCGCCAGCACATCGCCCTCTGCCACAAAGACGACGCGCCGGACATCGCCATCCTCGATGCGCATATGAACGGCCACGACCAGGCGGGATTTTGCGTTTCCAGCGCCCTGCAGAAGAAATGGCCGGGCCTGCCCATCGTCTTCCTCTCCGAACACAGCGGCACCGGACTGGAACGCGATGCGCTGGAACAGCACCACGCCCGGGACTTTGTTTCCAAGCATCAGCACAATGCCGAAGAGGTACTGTGCTGGCGCATCAAGGCCGCGCTCCGGCAGGCCGCCCTGCAAGGCCGCGATAAGCAGGGACTGCCCGACAACATCCTCAGCTCCGGTGCATTGCAGCTGGATCTCGACACCTGGCAGGTTTACTGGCGCGGCAACAAACTCATGAACCCCGACAACCCACGCCGTCCCCTGGCGCCCACACCGCGCAAGATGCTGCGCTGTCTGGTGGAACGCTCACCCCGACCGGTCAGCACCGCGCAGATGGGTGAATACCTGGACGCCAATCCGGATACCTATGCCCATGCCACCTACCGGCAACACATCAAGACCCTGCGGCGCGCCTTCGATGCCGCCGAGGGTGGCGGTGGACATTTTCTGCAACGCTGCAAACAGGGCAAGGGCATCGTGACCTTTGGCAGTAACAGCGCCTACCAGTGGCTCGTGGATAACGATGAAGAGTGAAATAACAGGCAAACCGATCACGGCACCATAAGGTTTCGTCAGCGGAACAGCCGCGTTGAAAGATCGGTATCACCTAACGCCGTGTACCGCTGTCCGTGGTGACGACCACGCCACGGGCGGAACCATCAGCAAAGAAAACATATCATGAAAAAAACCGCCAAACTCAACTACCCTTGGCTCAGCGCCATCACCGGCATGCTGGTGGCCGCCTATCTGTACACGGCCGGCAACAGTGAAATGAGCCATTTTTATCCGCTGCCGCCCGAACTGTTCGCATCGCCCTACCGGTTTCTGTCACTGTTTGTATTTGCCGCCGCCATATTTTTCGACAGTTATCGCTTCCACCAACGACGACAATCCTTCGACCAACAGGTACAACGCTACGAACAACAAATCAGGGAACTGCTGCAAAGCAAAAACAAGCTGCAACACAAGGTGCGCAAATATTCGGAGCATGCGGACAAACTCAAGCTCTTTATCAGTGACCGCCTGCTGGAACACATCGAATACGATGAAAAATTTCTGCACTTCCGCAACATCGCCGCCGAGGTTCGGCACAACGGCGTCATCTGTTATGACAAGGTGGTCAGTTCACTGAAACAGGCGGCACAGAGCCGTGGCGACGAAGATACTGAGCCTGACATCGAACAATACCGCGAGGCCCTCGACAGCATGGCCTATCTATGGGTTCTGCTCGACCTCTCCACCACCGACAACATTGCCATGTATATCGCCAACAAG
>JALTPW010000390.1 GCA_026999335.1 Chromatiales bacterium | reverse complement strand
CATGAATTGGCTGGCCTGGCTTTTGTTGTCAGAAAATTTAAGAAATACGATAAACATTGGTTTTACTCTCCTGTCAAATTGGTGGTTGAGTGCATTTAGCCATCGCTGGCTCATAGCTCTAACGAGCCTGTAGAAAAACTAGTGCTACTCCGTTACTTTAAATCTCTTCGGGTTTTATTTTCCATTAGCTTGGTCAAAACCACCGTCTTTAGACGGTGACGTTGATGTTCATGTTTTGACGCATGCGCGCTGATGACGGTGCGAGGTTGATGACTTTAGTCATCAGCACCGAATGCGCTAACCCACCTACTTTAGTCGGTGGTCATTTAGTTCCCGCCGCTTGCGGCGTAAGGTTAGGAAAAACTAAGGGTATAAACATACGAAGCTTTATGAGAGTCATCAGCTAATACGATTTTAAAAATACTCCGCTTTCGCGTAGCGAAAGTCGAGTTTAAGCGAGAGGGCTTGCCCCGAGGATGTTTATTGAGTCACGGTATTTTTTGTTTGTGTGTCAAGAAAGTGAAGCTGGATAGGTAAAAAATTTTGACATGACATAACGTGCCAAGTGGCTCGTGATAGTTTCTACGTTTTTCCGTAACTGGTGGATAAGTCGGATGGTTTTTCCTATCTCGGCAATAGTTTGCGATGGGTGTGAATGGACATGAGGATACCGAAAGCCGCCATCAGGGTCACCATCGAGGTACCACCGTAGCTTACCAGCGGTAGGGGTAGGCCGACCACCGGTAGCAGTCCGCTGACCATGCCGATATTGACGAATATATAGATGAAAAAGGTCATTACCAGGCTGCCGGCCAGCAGGCGGGTGAAGGTGTCCTGTGCCTGCACGGCGATTAGCAGGCCGCGCATGATGATGAACAGGTAGATAGCCAGTAGTATGAGGATGCCGAACAGGCCGAATTCCTCGGCGTAGGCGGCGAAGATGAAGTCGGTGGAGTGCTCGGGCAGGAAGTTGAGCTGTGATTGGGTGCCGTTGAGCCAGCCCTTGCCATAGAGGCCGCCGGAGCCGATGGCGATTTTCGACTGGATGATGTGGTAGCCGGCACCCAGCGGATCCTGTTCCGGGTTGATGAAGGTGAGTACACGTTGGCGTTGATAGTCGTGCATGAAGTACCACAGTACCGGTGCGAGGGCGGCGCCGAGGGCGGTGAAACCGGCCACCAACCGCCACGGGATACCGGCGAACAGCAGCACGAAGAT
>JALTPW010000389.1 GCA_026999335.1 Chromatiales bacterium | reverse complement strand
TCCCGACCGCTTCTTCTGGGCCCATGGCGACGATGATTGATCACCTACGATGCGCCCACCTACGCGGCCTCTATGCCATTACCGATGCCCGCGAGACCGATCCCGATGCCATTGCCCATGCCGTCGAACAGGCCCTGCACGGTGGCGCGGCCATCATCCAGTTGCGCGATAAATCCTGCGATCACCCACGCCGCCTGCGGACGGCGCAGGCCCTGCGCGAACTCACCCACCAGCACCACGCTTTGCTCATTATCAACGACGACGTAGCCTTGGCCGCAACCTGTAACGCCGACGGCGTGCATATCGGTCAGCACGACACCGAACTCCGCGCAGCCCGTAGCCAACTCGGCCCGCAGGCCATTATCGGTATCTCCTGCTACAACCGCTTCGAACTGGCCCAACAGGCCGCCGCAAGCGGCGCCGACTACGTCGCCTTCGGCCGTTTCTTCCCGTCAAAGACAAAGCCCGACGCCGTGCCCGCCAACCTCGACCTGATCCGCAGAGCCAAACAAGAATTAGACATACCCGTAGTCGCCATCGGTGGCATCAGCGCACAAAATGCCGCTCCGCTGCTCGATGCCGGGGCCGATATGCTCGCCGTGATCAACAACCTCTTCGGCCAGACCGACATCCGCACCGCCGCACAGCAATATCAGACTTTGATGGCATTTATCGAGACTTGAAAAAATTTGGCATACCATCATTCCCACGCAGGCGGGAATCCAGAATGTCCGTCACTTCGCGCACTCTGGATTCCGGGTCTTCACTCCGAGGGCATCGTGCGCATGGCACACGCTACGGGCTATTGAATTTTTGTGGGGCGGCTTCAGCCACAAAGCCCATGATGGATAACCCTGCGCGGCTGGCTCCGTTCCCACACGAAACCCCTTTGACTCGGATGTTATCGCAACGTCAGGGCAGATCCGGATAATTTGCCGGATAGGCTAACCGGGCCACGCCGCTATCCACCGCCGCCCGCGCCACCGCGGGTGGCACGAAGTCCGACAGGCGCGGATCGAAGGGGGTGGGAATAATATACTCGGGACCAAAGACCAGGCTGTCCACGCCATAGGCCAGACAAACCTCCACCGGTACCGGTTCATGGGCCAGACGAGCGAGGGCGTGCACGGCTGCAACCTTCATTTCCTCATTGATTCTTGCCGCGCGCACGTCCAGCGCACCACGAAAAATGAAGGGAAAACCCAGCACATTGTTCACCTGATTGGGATAGTCGCTGCGGCCTGTGGCCATGATAAGGTCATCGCGCACCCGGTGCGCCAGTTCCGGCGATATCTCCGGATCCGGATTGGAAAGGGCAAACACCACCGGCTTTGCGGCCATACTGCGCAGCATGTCTTCACTCACCAGATCGGGGCCGGATACACCAATAAACACATCGGCGCCAGCCATGGCATCGGCCAGGGTGCGGCGCTCGGTGACGTTGGCGAATGCCTGCTTGTACGGATTGAGATCGTCGCGACCGGCGTGGATCACACCCTTGCGGTCGATGAGATACAGGTGCTCTTTTTGCGCCCCCAGCGCCACCAGCAGACGCATGGAGGCAATACCCGCCGCCCCAGCGCCCAGGCAGACGATATGGGCCTCGGCGAGGGACTTGCCCTGCACCTCCAGGGCATTGAGCAGGCCGGCGGCGATGATGATCGCCGTGCCATGCTGATCATCGTGAAAGACAGGGATATCGAGGCGCTCGACCAGCACCTGTTCGATCTCGAAACAGTGCGGCGCGGCAATGTCTTCCAGATTGATGCCGCCAAAGGTCGGCGCGATATTGGCCACGGTGTCGATAAAGGCCTGCGGCGTCTGCGCATCCACTTCAATATCGAACACATCGATATCGGCGAACTTCTTGAATAACACCCCTTTGCCTTCCATCACCGGCTTGCCCGCCAGCGGGCCTACATTGCCCAATCCCAACACCGCCGTACCATCGGTGATCACCGCCACCAGATTGCCGCGCGCCGTGTAGCGATAGGCCAGATCGGCATCCTCGACAATGGCGCGCACCGGTTCGGCCACGCCCGGCGTATAGGCCAGCGACAAATCCTCCTGCGTCTCACAGAATGTGGTCACCTCGATGGCGACCTTGCCGGGGCGTACACCGGCGTGATAGTCCAGGGCCTGCTGCTTGAAACTCTTGTCCATGACTCTCTCGATGACTGTTTTGAATATTTTTTACCTGAATCCGTGATTTTTTCAGGTTTTAGGGGGTGTTAACCGATGCAACATGCATCCCGGCTGGCCGAACCTCCAGCGCCGCCGGATGGCGAATCACCATCACCAACTGCTTGTTGTGCCGAAACAGCCAGCCGCGCGCCACAACATGCCGGCCCTGCAAGTCACGCAGAAAGCCGTTCGGAAAATTCACCAGATCCTTGCGTGGAATCCGCAGGGCCACGCCTTCACGCTTCTTTTCACCCGTCTTACGCGGAAAATTCAGCCACACGGAGTATTTGCTGTCACCGACAGACGTGATCCTGCCGCTGATGAGACGGAATCCCCGCGTCGACCTCGGTAACGCTTCCACGGCCTGTGGACGATAAATCGACCCCCATACCCCGCGCCCGCTTTCCCGCGCCTCGCGCTCGGCGGCACGGTAACATATCTGCCCGTACACATTGGGCGGCACCACGATCTGTGCCGCCAGACCCTGCGTCAGCAAGGCTACCTCCACAGATCGGCCATCGGCGTGATAAACATGAGCCAGCAGGCGGCCATAGCGATCCTTGCGCTCGGCGCCAAAGCGCAAACCAACCACCGCATTGCGGCCCAGCATCCGCTTCACGGCATCTCGCGCCCGTTGCGCAAATGGCTCGCTGGGTCTGCCGTCACGACCGATCTCAGGTGCATTGACACCGATAAGGCGTACCAGGCGGCCATCGCGAAGACGCAGGGTGTCACCATCGACCACCTGGGCCAGCGCTGCCCGTTCGTCGATACGATCCGCAGGGCAATCCTGTCCCCAGGCCGGCAGGCTGAACAACAGCCCGGCACAAACGAAAAAGGCGCCCCACTGGGACGCCTTTCTGCGGACTCGATCCGTCACTCGGATCCTGTCGTCCAAATATAGAATGCTTATTTCCTGCCGTACTTCTGACGGAACTTGTCGACACGTCCGCCGCTATCGATCAGCTTCTGCTTGCCCGTATAGAACGGGTGGCACTGCGAGCACACGTCAAGCTGCAGCGCCTGATTCAGCGTGGAACGTGTCTGAAAGGCGTTCCCGCAGCTGCATTTCACGTCGATCTCATGGTATGCAGGATGAATTTCCGGCTTCATTGTGCTTTTCTCTCAACTAATTGGTTGTTCGGGTGCGGCCCGGATTGCTCGTGTTCCCCAAAACAGGAAAAAAACAGCAACCTCGGCGCGCGCGAACCGCGTATTTTAGGACTTGTCAGCGGCAATTGCAAACCCGCTCAGGCCGGATTGTCGATGTCCACAAATTCGACTTGCAGCGCAAACCGCTCGGCCAAATGCGCACCCAGCGCCTGCGCCCCGTAACGCTCCGTGGCATGGTGGCCAGCGGCAAAAAAATGCAGGCCGGTCTCGCGCGCGATGTGCACCGTCTGCTCGGACACCTCGCCGGTCAGATAGGCATCCACCCCCAGCGTGGCGGCCTGCCCGATATAGCCCTGGGCGCCACCCGAGCACCAGGCGATACAACGGATCTCGGCGGCCCGCCCCGGAATATGCAACGGCACACGCTGCAAGCGGTCGGCAATACGGGCCGCGAAGCCCTCACCACTCACCGGCTCATCCACGCTGCCGGCGAGGACGATGGCGGGCTCGCCGACAAGACCATCGCTGGCCGTCAACCCCAGGCGCTGCGCCAGCTGCGCATTGTTGCCCAGCTGCGGATGTGCATCCAAAGGCAGGTGATAGGCCAGCAGATTGATGCCGGCCTCCAGCAGGGCCTGCACGCGGCGCCGCTTGAGACCGGTGATGGTGGGCTGTTCGCCCTTCCAGAAATAACCGTGGTGCACCAGCAGGGCATCGGCGCCAGCCGCCACGGCGGCATCCACCAGTGCCTGACAGGCGGTCACGCCACACACCAGCTTGCGGATTTCCGCCCGCCCCTCCACCTGCAGGCCATTGGGGCAATAATCGGAAAAGGCATCCACATTCAGCAATCCATGCAAATACCGCAGTAATTCATCGCGCCGAACCATAGACCTCCCACCTCTTTTATCGGGACATTCTCCGGCAACAAACACTACATGATAAGATGCCGCCCATGAAGCATTCCAGCCCATTCTGGTTCATCATCAAAGCCGCCATCGCCGGTCTCGCCGTGGCCTTCGTCATCCTGGCCCTGCGCCCGGATCTCCTCGGCCAGAGCCGCCCGGTGGTAGAGATCACCGAATCCACTCCCCAACGCACACTGGCGGGCAGCGGCCCGGTCTCCT
>JALTPW010000388.1 GCA_026999335.1 Chromatiales bacterium | reverse complement strand
TTGTCCTTAGCCCGAGAAGATTGGACAGATTTTCCGCTCGGGTCGCATCGGTTTAGGCGGCCTGAGCTGGTTCCTGGAGTTGTTCTTGGTTCATCAAATCCAGAAACGTCTGATACGGAGTCCGTCCTTTAGGACGATAACCACTATGTGGCCTTTTGGTATTATACACCTCAAGAAATGCATCCAGGTCGCTCTGCAATGCCTCAAGGCTTGTGTACCATTGTTCTCGAAAAACCTTGGCAAAGAACTCATTCTTAAGCGTCTGATGAAACCGCTCTGCAAAACCGTTCGTGTAGGGGCTTGCCGGCCGTGTCGTTCGATGTTCGATGTCCTGTGCCCCCGTATAGAGTTCATAGGCATGCTGGTCCGCCCGGCCCGTATACTCCCGGCCGCAGTCGGTCAAAACCGCTTTGACCGCAACGTTGTGCCGGTCATAGAACGGCAAGACCTGCTCATGCAAAATGGCCACCGAATGGATCGGGAGCTTATTCAGACAGAGCTTTGCAAAGCCGACCGAGCAGGCACAGTCCACAACCGACTGCATGTAGATCTTGCCGATCCCTTTGATATAACCGACAAAGTAGAGATCCTGCGACAGCAGCTCCCCCGCATGGTCGGCTTGCACATGCTGATCCGAGGCCGCTTTCAGGCGCTTCAGGCGTTGAAGGGCCCGAATCGCCTTCTCTGTCATCACACCGCGTCCTTCCGAAACTTCTTGCTCCAGCCACAGGTAGCGGGCCAGACGCCGGGTCAGACGATGGCGTTCCCAGACGTGCCGGACCCCCGAGCCACTGACCGCCACCCCTTCCAACTGAAGGGCCAGGGCAACTTGGTTATACGAACTACCCGGCATCTGTCGGGTCTTATCCAGGATCTGTTTCACAACTGCTTCCGAATAGGCGTTCGGCATCTTCGGCCGCTTGCGGGGTCTTGGCTCAAGCCCGGCCCGGCCAAACGACTCATAGGCCTTCTTGATCTCATAAAAACTCGATCGGGCAATCCCGGCCCGCTTGCAGGCCTTCGAAATATTTCCCAATTCATGGGCCAGTTGCAGTATACTGATCTTGGCATCGATCAGGCGGTTCTGAGTGTTCATGGTGATTCTCCTTTCTTGGGTTTAGTGTATGGGGTATTCTACCCCAAACCCAAGCGGAAAATCCCTGGCATTCAGACCGCCTTCCTTTTGCCAGTTGTCCAATGATCTCTGACTATGGACAAA
>JALTPW010000387.1 GCA_026999335.1 Chromatiales bacterium | reverse complement strand
CTGACCCTGTTTTTCTGTTTTTCGCAAGTAACGAATTTTGACTTCGCAGGCAAAGCCATCACCAACCCGGCCACAGCAAACTGGAGCGTTAACCAAGACCCCATTTCCAAAACCAACACAAGTGAAATGCTTGGTCGAATATGACTTCTATTGTTTTATGTTTGTACCAGAGTCTGGTGTGGAAATCATCTAAAGTGTTAGTAGGCTTTAGAGGATTTAGTCCTCTGAAGCCTACACTTACAAAAACAAGTTATAAAATACAGCACTCCACCGTGGGCACACAAAACGTGCCCACCCTACATGGTGCACACTATTCAACCGTTACCGATTTTGCCAGGTTCCTCGGTTGATCGACATCCGTACCCTTGAGCACTGCGACATGATAAGAAAGCAATTGCAAGGGGATGGTATAAATAATCGGTGAGATGGCATCTTCCACAGGGGCAACCTCAAGCACCTGTACACCTTCGGACTCCTGCATCTCGGAATCCTCTCCGGCAAATACGATCAACTTGCCGCCACGGGCACGCACTTCCTGTAGGTTTGATTTAAGTTTTTCCAGCAATTCATTGTTGGGCGCAACGGCAATCACCGGCATGTCGGCATCCACCAGTGCCAGCGGCCCATGCTTCAATTCACCCGCAGGATAGGCCTCGGCATGAATATAGGAAATTTCTTTAAGCTTCAGAGCACCCTCCATGGCCACTGGATACTGTGCACCACGCCCCAGAAACAACGCATTGTGTATGTTGGCAAACTGACCGGATATTTCCTCAATGGATTCATCCAGCTTCAGGACATGCTCGACCTTGCCCGGTAATTTTTCCAGCTCATTGACCAAGCGGCTTTCATTTTCTGCACTCAGCCCATTACGCCGCCCGAGGACGATAACCAGCAACATGAGTGCAACCAGTTGAGTGGTAAACGCCTTGGTGGAGGCCACACCAATTTCCGGCCCTGCACGGGTCAGAAAAACCAGATCCGATGCACGCACCAGCGAACTTTCTGGGACGTTGCAAATGGATAGGGAATGACCAAAACCCAGACGCTTTGCCTCTTGCAGGCCAGCCAGGGTATCGGCCGTTTCACCCGATTGTGAGAGAGTGACGATCAGTGAATTATTGCGCACCACCGGCTTGCGATAACGGAATTCACTCGCGACCTCCACACTACAAGGAACCCCCACCATGGATTCCAGCCAGTGCCTACCGATCAGGCCAGCGTGATAACTGGTACCACAAGCGATGATGTGTACACCCTGCACGTCATCAAAAATCTTTTCCGCGCCAGCGCCAAAGGCCTGTTCGAGAACCCGGCCATTGGCAATACGCCCTTCCAGCGTCTCGGCAATTGCGCGCGGCTGTTCAAAAATCTCTTTCAGCATGTAGTGACGATATTCACCACGCTCGATGGAATCGGCACGCAGTTCGCTTTCACGAACCGGCCTTTCAACGCGTTTTCCCGAGGCATCAATAATACTCAGTGAATCACGATGTATATCTGCAATGTCGCCATCTTCAAGAAAGATAAAACGCTGTGTAACAGGCAGTAACGCGGCCACATCGGAGGCGATAAAATATTCACCGATGCCGACACCGATCACCAGCGGACTTCCCCGCCGCGCGGCCACCAGGCGATCAGGTTCCTCGCTGCTGATCACACCCAAGGCATAAGCACCATCAAGATCGATGACGGCATTTTTTACCGCCGTCAACAAATCCTGGCCTTCTCTGGCCAAATAGTTATGTATCTGATGTGCAATGACTTCGGTATCGGTTTGTGAGGTAAACCGGTAGCCCGTAGCGTCCTGCTGCTCGCGCAACGCCTCATGGTTCTCGATAATGCCGTTGTGCACAACCGCAACAATATTTTCACAGATATGTGGATGAGCATTTTCCCGGCTCGGCACACCATGTGTCGCCCATCTCGTGTGAGCTATGCCCGTGTGGCCGTGCAGGCCATCTGTCATTTTTCCTTCAAGGTTTGCAACCTTTCCCTTTGCTCGCACCCGCTGCAGACTGCGCTCTTCATCCAGAACGGCAACACCGGCCGAGTCATAACCTCGATATTCAAGCCTTCTCAGACCTTCGAGTAGAATGGGAACAACATCACGATCGGCAACGGCACCTACAATTCCACACATAACTTTAATTCCATTATTTAGTAATTAATATTTTTTCTTCAGTGAACGCTTCCATCCCTTGCGGGTTTTTTGTTCACTACGGCTCAGTGTCAGCTCTGCGGCAGGGGCATTGTGCGTAATGGTCGAACCTGCACCGATGGTCGCACCATTACCGATGGTCACGGGCGCCACCAGCTGGGTATCCGAACCAATGAATACATCATCGCCAATCACCGTCTGATGTTTGTTGGCACCATCATAGTTGCAAGTGATAGTACCCGCACCCACATTGACATTAGCGCCCATGAGGGTGTCACCTACATAACTCAGATGGCTGATTTTACTGCCCTTTTCGACCGTCGATTTTTTCATTTCGACAAAATTACCCACCTTCACACCATCCGCCAGATGACACTCCGGACGCAGACGTGCAAATGGGCCGATCAGGCATTGCTTGCCGACAGTCGACGATTCCAGGATGCTGTTGGCCTCGACACGCACATCGCTGCCCAGCACCACATTTTTGAGAATGCAGTTCGGGCCGATGTAACAACGGTCACCGAGTTCTACTTCACCTTCAATGAGCACACCAATATCGATCTCGACATCACGTCCGACTTTCAGCTGACCACGCAAATCAAACCGCCCCGGGTCACGCAGGGTCACGCCCTCCAGCATCAGACGGCTTGCCTGTCGTTGTTGAAACACTCGCTCCAGATTCGCCAGTTGAAGCCGGTTATTCACCCCTTCAATTTCCGGCAAATCCGTCGTGGAAATGGCATTGATCGTGACGCCACTCTCGACAGCCAATGCGATGATATCCGTCAGATAATACTCGCCCTGCGAATTTCCGTTGTCGATGCTGCTCAGCCAGCCACGCACCTGACCCGCATTTACTGCAAGCATGCCAGTATTGATCTCAGCAATGGCCAACTGATCAGCGCTGGCATCCTTCTGTTCAACAATAGACCTGACATTGCCCGCAGAGTCTCGCACGATTCGACCGTAGCCCGTTGGATCACCCAATTCCGCCGTCAGTAAGCCCAGGCGATTATCCTTCGCTGCATCAACAAGCCGTGCGAGTGTTGCTGGACTGATCAGTGGCACGTCACCATACAGCACCAGGACGATTTGTGAGTCCGCGATCACTTCCATTGCCTGGCTGACCGCATGCCCGGTTCCAAGCTGTTGTGACTGTAATACCCAACTGACGGGAAGATCCGACAACTGCTCCTTGACCCGTTCTCCTCCATGGCCATACACCACATGGATCGCCTGCGGATTCAAGGACTGCGCACTATCAATGACATGCGCCAGCATCGGCCGGGCAGCAATGGGATGCAAGACCTTGGGGAGGTCGGATTTCATGCGCGTGCCCCGGCCTGCGGCCAGGACAACAACACTCAGATATGTACTCATAGGCAACCTTCAAACGAAACATTGCAAAAGGAAAGGCCAACAATGCCATTAAGTTAAGCCTGATGTCCTGCTTATTCTCGCTTGGTGGTGACGCAGGAATCCCAGCATTGTTGGTTTCGTTGGGGTTCGCAAGCTCACCACCAACCTACAAAACAGTCATCATTTTGTTAACTTAATGATATTGGAAAGGCCAAGTTATGCAGTATATCGCCGATAACTTAAGAAACTCTGACATCACCATTCAACCCACCATGGAGGTATTGAATATAGAAACCACTCAATGGCAGAAAAAACAGCATTTTGCCAGGCTTTTATTTTCCATTAATTTGCTTAAAACCACCATCTTTAGACGGTGACGTTGATTTTAATGTTTTGACCCACACGCATTTATAGCGCTGTTGATGACTTTCGCCATCAGCACCGAATGCGCTAACCCACCTACTTTCAGTAGGTGCTAGTTCAATCCATCAATACAGTCCCTGTCTGTGCCTCCGTGGTGAATAATGACATTCTGACTAATTCTGGTACTGCGCAGGCAGGGTTGAAGCTCAACCGGGTATCAGTTAAGGGGCGTAAACAATCATTTTGACAGCCCCTAATCACAAAGCAAAAAAAAGGGCCGTTAAAAAAACCGCCCTTTTTCTCATTTATGCAAAACACGTTTTATCTAAAACACAAAACTCAGCGACCTAGCTTCTTCTTCAAACGCTGAATGGCCTGAAGTTGGGCAAGCGCCTCTGCCAACTCCGCCTCTGTGGTCGCGTAATCGATTTCGCCACTGCGGTCGGCCAGCGCCTTTTCGGCACGTTCCTTGGCTTCCAATGCAGCTGCCTCATCGATATCCTTGGCACGTATCGCGGTATCGGCCAGAATCGTTACCGCCTCGGGCTGGATTTCGAGCATCCCGCCCGACACGTAATAAAACTGCTCTTCGTCATCCGGCGTCAGTACGCGCACTTCACCCGGCTTGATACGGGTCAGCAGTGGTGCGTGACGGGGCATGATACCCAGATCACCCATCACACCAGGTGCAAACAGCATCTTCGCAGGGCCAGAGAAAATTGCTTCCTCTGCACTGACAACATCAACATGCATGGTCATAACCATAATATTTTCCCTTCAGCCAAGGCCTGGCCCGGATGTTTCATGAATTTGCACAGAGGTCGCGCAGGGCACTGGTTTCACAGGGAAATTCTCGAAGGAGTCTCGTATCGGTGATTACAAGCGACTGAGAGAATATTCCCTGTGGAATCAGTGAACAAGCGAGATTATGCATAATTTATGAAATATCCGGGCTAGGACAGGGTCTTCGCCTTTTCAATGGCTTCTTCAATACCGCCAACCATGTAGAAGGCCTGCTCAGGCAAACTGTCATGCTCACCCTCGACAATGCTCTTGAAGCCCGCAATCGTGTCTTTCAGGCTGACGTATTTGCCAGGTGCGCCGGTAAATACTTCGGCGACGAAGAAAGGCTGGGACAGGAAGCGCTGCAATTTACGTGCACGGGTGACGGACTGCTTGTCTTCTTCAGACAGCTCATCCATGCCCAGAATCGCAATAATGTCCTTCAGCTCTTTATAGCGCTGCAAGGTACCCTGAACGGCACGGGCGATATTGTAGTGGTCTTCCCCAATAACCAGCGGATCCAGCTGGCGTGAGGTGGAATCCAGCGGATCCACGGCCGGGTAGATGCCCAGCTCGGCGATCTGACGCGACAACACCAGAGTGGCGTCCAAATGCGCAAAGGTGGTAGCGGGTGACGGATCGGTCAAATCATCCGCAGGCACGTACACGGCCTGGAAGGAGGTGATAGAACCGGTCTTGGTGGAGGTGATGCGCTCCTGCAAGGCACCCATTTCCTCGGCCAGAGTCGGCTGATAACCCACCGCGGAAGGCATACGGCCCAGCAGTGCGGATACCTCGGTACCGGCCAGGGTGTAACGGTAGATGTTATCAACGAACATCAGCACGTCACGGCCTTCATCACGGAAATGCTCGGCCATGGTCAGGCCGGTCAGCGCAACACGCAAGCGGTTACCGGGCGGCTCGTTCATCTGGCCGTAGACCAGGGCCACCTTGTCCAGCACGCCGCCTTCTTCCATTTCGTAGTAGAAATCGTTGCCTTCACGCGTACGTTCACCCACACCGGCGAATACGGAAAAACCGCTGTGCTCGACGGCGATGTTACGAATCAATTCCATCAGGGTCACGGTCTTGCCGACACCAGCACCACCGAACAGGCCGATCTTGCCGCCCTTGGCGATGGGCATGATCAGGTCGATGACCTTGATACCAGTTTCGAGAACCTCGATGCTGGCGGACTGTTCATCAAAGGCCGGTGGCTTGCGATGGATAGGCATCAGCTTGTCGGCTTTGATTTCACCGACGTTATCGATCGGGCGACCGAGCACGTCCATGATACGACCCAGCGTACCCTGGCCAACCGGCACCTGGATCGCAGAGCCGGTGGCGTCGACGGCCATGCCGCGCTTGAGGCCATCGGTGGAGCCCATGGCGATGGCACGAACCACACCGTCACCCAGCTGCTGCTGAATCTCCAGCGTCAGATCAACCTCACTCAGCTTGAGCGCTTCGTGGACCTTCGGCATCGCATCACGCGGGAATTCCACGTCGACCACCGCGCCGATGATTTGTACAATCTTTCCTGAACTCATGTTTCAGTCCCCTTCAAATATCAAAAAAGCTGTCCGCCCTGCGGATATACCGGCTGCAAGCGTCCCTATACGGCCGCTGCGCCACTGACGATTTCGGAAATTTCCTGCGTAATCGCGGCCTGACGGGCCTTGTTGTAGGCCAAGTTCAATTCATCGATGAGGTCACCGGCATTGTCCGATGCGGCCTTCATGGCCACCATCCGCGCCGACTGCTCGCTGGCAATATTTTCCACCACCGCCTGATAAACCAGGGATTCCACATAGCGCGTCAGGAGGTCGGTCAGCACTTCCTTGGCTTCCGGCTCGTAGAGATAATCCCACTGGTGGGCATAATCGTCTTCGCTGTCCGCCTGAATCGGCAACAACTGCTCGACTTGCGGATCCTGCACCATAGTGCTAACGAACTCGTTGTAGACCACGTACAAGCGATCAATCTTGCCATTGTCAAAGGCATCCAGCATCACCTTGACCGTACCGATCAGGTCATTGATGGCCGGCGCATCGCCCAGCTGACTGGCTTCGGCAACCACGTTGCCACCAACGCGCTTGAAAAAGCCCGCTGCCTTGCCACCGATGGTGCAGATATCGATTTCAACGCTCTGCGTATCCCATTCTTTCAAGGAGCCGATACAGGTACGGAACAAATTGGCGTTCAGACCGCCGCACAGGCCTCGATCACTGGAAACCACAATGAATCCGACGCGCTTGACGTCGCGCTCCTGCAGGTACGAGTGCTGATACTCCGGGTGCGCGTGGGCAAGATGCTTGATCACGTTACGGATCTTTTCGGCGTAAGGCCGTGATGCCGCCATCCGATCCTGCGCCTTGCGCATCTTGCTCGCCGCCACCATTTCCATGGCACGCGTGATCTTCTGCGTATTTTGTACGCTTTTGACCTTGGTGCGTATTTCTTTACCGACCGCCATTGCTGGCCTCCTACGATTTAACCGACGTTAGTACAAGGCTCAGTATGTGCTGGAAGCCTTGAACTTCTCGATAGCCGCTTTCATCTCGGCGACAATTTCATCATTGAAATCACCGCTCCCGTCGATGCGGTCAAGAATGTCGGCGTGGTTACCACGCAGGTAAGCATGCAGTGCGGCCTCGAAATCAACCACTTTTTTCACGTCAACGTCATCGATGAAGCCTTCGTTGGCCGCAAACAGGGAAAAAGCCATCTCGGCAATCGACAGCGGCGCATATTGCTTCTGCTTCATCAGCTCGGTAACGCGCTGACCGCGTTCGATCTGCTTGCGGGTGGATTCATCCAGATCAGAGGCGAACTGGGCGAAGGCCGCCAACTCACGATACTGCGCCAGATCGAGACGCACGCCACCACCCAGCTTCTTGATGATCTTGGTCTGCGCGGCACCACCGACGCGGGACACGGACAGACCGGCGTTGATGGCCGGGCGGATACCGGCGTTGAACAGATCGGCCTCGAGGAAGATCTGACCGTCGGTGATGGAAATGACGTTGGTGGCAACGAAGGCCGACACGTCACCCGCCTGGGTTTCGATGATCGGGAAGGCGGTCAGAGAACCCGTCTTGCCCTTCACCTTACCCTTGGTCAGGCGTTCCACTTCCTTGGCGTTAATGCGGGAAGCACGCTCCAGCAGACGAGAATGCAGATAGAAGACATCACCCGGATAGGCTTCACGACCCGGCGGACGACGCAGCAACAGAGAAACCTGACGATAGGCCCAGGCCTGCTTGGTCAGATCATCATAGATGATCATGGCGTCTTCGCCGCGGTCGCGGAAGAATTCGCCCATGGTGCAGCCGGCGTAGGGGGCGATGTACTGCATGGCGGCCGGATCGGCGGCGTTGGCGGCCACCACGATGGTGTGCGCCATGGCGCCGTGCTCTTCCAGCTTGCGCACCACAGAGGCGACACTGGAGGCCTTCTGGCCGATGGCGACGTAGATGCACTTAACGCCCGTGCCCTTCTGGTTGATGATGGCATCGATGGCGACGGCGGTCTTGCCGGTCTGACGATCACCGATGATCAGCTCACGCTGGCCGCGGCCGACGGGCACCATGGCGTCGATGGCCTTGAGACCGGTTTGCACCGGCTGGTCGACAGATTTACGTTCGATGACGCCCGGCGCCACCTTTTCGATGGGCGACTGCTCGGAAGACTCGATAGGGCCCTTGCCATCGATGGCAACACCCAGCGAGTTCACCACACGACCCAACAGGGCCTCGCCGACAGGGACTTCCAGGATACGGCTGGTGCATTTCACCTTGTCGCCTTCGGTGATGTGCTCGTAAGTACCCAGCACCACGGCACCGACGGAGTCCTGCTCCAGGTTCAGCGCCATGCCGAAGGTATTGCCCGGAAACTCGATCATCTCGCCCAACATGACGTCGGACAGGCCGTGGACGCGCACGATGCCATCGGTGACACTCACCACGGTACCTTCGTTGCGCGCCTCGGTGGAGACGTCGAAATTCTCGATGCGCTTTTTAATCAGCTCACTGATTTCAGACGGATTCAATTGCATTTTTCGTATTCCTCTTCGTGGCAGCGCTTAGCCAGCCAACTCTACGGAAAGCTTCTCTAACTGGGTGCTGACCGAGCCATCGATCACCATGTCGCCGGCCTTGATAACGGCGCCACCCATGAGACTTTCGTCAATGGTGCACTTCAGGCTGACATCACGACCCAGGCGAGCCTTGAGCTTGTCGGCGATCTGCTGTTGCTGCTGCTTGCTGACTGCAGTCGCCGAGACGATTTCCGCCTCGATGGTCTGCTCAGCCTCAGCCTTCAGCGTCTCGAACTGCACTGCGATTTCTCCCAGCGCGCCCAAGCGGCGATTTTCCGCCAACAGCCTGATCAGGTTGCCGCCTTGCTTATTGATTGCCTTGCCGGCAACGCCCAGAATCAACTCGGCCAGTTTGGCCTTGTCGACACTGGTGTTTCCGATCAGCGCCTGCATGTCAGGATCTGCGCTAATCAGCGCCACGCCCTGCAACATCTCAGACCATGTTTTCAGCGTGCCGTCGGCCTGGGCGAGTTCGAAGATCGCCTCGGCATATGGACGGGCGATTGTGGATATTTCAGCCATGATGTATGCCTCAGATCTGGGTCGCCAGATCGTTCAACAGATCTTCGTGTGCCTTGGCGTCGATTTCACGCTTCAGAACCTTTTCGGCGCCGGCAACGGCAATCGCCGCGACCTGCGTGCGCAAAGTTTCCTTGGCCTGGTTCACTTCACGCTCGAGCTCGGCATTAGCCGCAGCAACGATACGATCACCTTCGGCGCGTGCCGTGTCTTTCGCCTCTTCCACAAGTTCGGAAGCACGCTTCTGACCCTGGGCAACGATTTCCTGTGCTTGATCCTTCGCCTCTTTGAGAAGTTCTGTCGCGCGTTTTTCAGCAAGCTCTTTCTCGTGCTTGCCTTTTTCCGCAGCAGCGAGACCATCGGCGATGCGCTTCTGACGCGCCTCCATGATCCCGGACAGAGGATCCCACATGTACTTGTTGACAAACCAGATCAACAGGCCGAAGGCGATCATCTGTGCGAATAGCGTTACTGTAATGTTCACTTTATCGTTCCTCCCGACTTAATCCCGCCGATTCTCATGCGGAGAACCGCAGATCAGTCAAGTTAGCGGCTTGAATTAAAGCGCGCCAATGGCGGCTTGCAGGGCACCGACGAACGGATTAGCGAACAGGAACCACATGGCGAATGCCAGGATGATGAAGGGGAAAGACTCCATCAGGCCAGCAAAGATGAACATGTTGGTCATCAAGGCTGGGCGCATCTCAGGCTGACGTGCGATGCCTTCCAGAGTCTTGGCGCAGATCAGGCCCCAACCAATGGCGGAACCCAGACCGGCGGCCGCAAGAATAACGCCCACACCTACTGCCGTATAGGCGTAAATGGTCGCAAGCATATCAGCTGTCATTGTTACTCTCCTTCACTTTTATTTAAAGAATTTAAAGATAAAAACTTAACGATAAAACATTAAAGACCCGGTCTTAATGATCTGTGGTATGTGCCATACCCAGATACACGATGGTCAGCACCATGAAGATAAATGCCTGCAAGGTAATGACCAGAATGTGGAACAGCAACCAGGCCAGATCCAGCACCACCTGCAACGGGAACCAGATCAGCAGACCCGCGCCCAGAGCGGCGGCGCCCCCCAGCAAGGCGATAAGCAGGAACACCAACTCGCCGGCAAACATGTTGCCGAACAGGCGCAGGCCGAGGCTAAGAGGTTTGGCGATTTCTTCGATGGTGGTCATGACGACGTTGGCCGGCACAGCAAACTTGCCAAAGGGGTGAAACAGGAACATTTTCAGGTAGCCACCCAGACCCTTGACCTTGATGTTGTAGAACAAGACCAGGGCAAACACGACCAGCGCCATCGCCATCGGTGTGCTCAGATCCGTGGTCGGTACGACTTTCAGATAGGGAAGGCCTATCCAGGTGCCAATCAGCGGCAACAGGTCGACGGGAATCAGATCCATGAAGTTCATCAGCCATACCCAGACGAAGATGGTCAGGGCCAGCGGGGCAATCAGGGGATTGTGACCCGGGAAGGAGTCCTTCACCTGGGTCTGCACGAATTCGAGAATCGATTCGACAAAATTCTGAAAGCCGCCGGGGACGCCATCGGTAGCGTTTCTGGCCACTCGGCCACCCACCACGACCATCAGCACACCGAGGGCAATGGAGATGAAAATGGTATCCAGGTGCCAGGTCATAAAACCTTCACCAACACTGAGGTTGGTCAAATGATGCTGGATATACTCGACGGTACTGGCGCCCGATGAACCCTCTGCTGCTTGACTCAAGATTCTATCCCCTACTCATAGGTTTTCAATCCGGGCGCCCCATGGCCTTTGCTTTCGCACCACCATCACGAACACCCATCAAATAACTTGCCTGCGCCAGCGCAAAACCGATAAACACGGCCAGGGGTTCGAGCTTCAAACCACCCAGACCTATTGCCAGCAACACCACCACCGCCACGAATCGTTGCACGGCGCCGATGTACAGAATCAGCATGCTCTTCTTCGGGTCGTTCAGCGCATGCTCATTGGCGCGCTTGAAACCCCGTATCGAGAGCAGGGCGAGAAAGACACTCGCCAGTCCACCATAAACGGCGGAAAGTGCGTCCCACGCACCTTGAAACAGGAACAGTAGGGCAACAATTGTCGTTATTGCCAACTGCACGATGACAACCCGGCGGGCCTTGGCAGCCAGATCGGCGCCCAACTTACTCATTGCAGCTCCGGGTCGGTCAGTAATCGGTAGACTTTCAGAAATCC
>JALTPW010000386.1 GCA_026999335.1 Chromatiales bacterium | reverse complement strand
ATATGGGCGTTGTAGTTGCCTACTGCGCCGTTGATCTTGCCCAGCATCGGCACTGCGGCCAGTTGCGCGCGTTGGCGCATCAGGCGTGCCGCCACGTTAGCCATTTCTTTGCCTACCGTGGTGGGAGAGGCGGTCTGGCCGTGGGTGCGCGACAGCATAGGCTGCGCGGCGTGTTCGTGGGCCAGTGTCTTGAGGGCGTCGATGAGTTCGTCCATCTGTGGCAGTAGGGCCTGGGTGCGTGCCTCGCGCAGCATCAGTGCATAGGACAGATTGTTGATGTCTTCGGAGGTACAGGCGAAGTGGATGAATTCACTTACCGCCTCCAGCTCGGCATTGCCGGCGATTTTCTCTTTCAAAAAATATTCCACCGCCTTGACGTCGTGATTGGTGGTGCGCTCGATGTTTTTTACCCGTTGCGCGTCTTCCTCGTGGAACTTGTCGACGATATTGTCGAGCCGTGTCGTGGCGTGCTGACTGAAGGCCGGTACCTCGGCAATGCCGGGGTTGGCCGCCAGCATTTGCAGCCAGCGCACTTCCACCTGCACACGATGGCGGATCAGGCCGTATTCGCTGAAGATGGGTCGCAGGTCGGTACATTTGGCGCCGTAGCGGCCGTCGATGGGGGAAATCGCCGTCAAGCTGCTGAGATCCATGGGGACTCCGGGAATATTTGAATGGGGATGAACGGGAAAAGCGGGGGCGAATGATACACCATTCACCCACGTCGTTCGCCCGGATGGGGGGGTTCGGCTATAATCGACAGCTATTTGCCATGGATTTCCGACGTTTCACTGTACGGAACGTGGCCTTGAAAACAACCATCGTAGGGCGTGGCCGCTCCTACGGCATCTTGTGGTGTCGTGCGGATCTTCCCGGCGTCGCCTCTATCAGACACAGGAATAAACATGCTCGAAGCCTATCGCCAACACGTCGAAGAACGCGCCCAACAAGACCTGCCGCCCCAGCCGCTGAATGCCGAACAGGTGGCGCAACTGGTCGAGCTGCTGAAAAATCCCCCCGCCGGTGAAGGCAAGACCCTGGTCGACCTGCTGACCCATCGCGTGCCGCCGGGTGTGGATCAGGCCGCCTTCGTCAAGGCTGGTTTTCTCGACGCCGTGGCGCGTGGCGAAACCGCCTGCCCGCTCATCGACCGCAAACGCGCCACCGAACTGCTGGGCACCATGCTCGGTGGTTACAATATCACCCCGTTGGTGAATCTATTGGAT
>JALTPW010000385.1 GCA_026999335.1 Chromatiales bacterium | reverse complement strand
CGGCATTCCAGTCCATCGCCCGGCGTGCCTCGGCGGGTGGTGCGGCCTCGGTTATTTCCGCCTCCGCAAGCGGTGAAGGTGCGATCTATCAAGCCAGTTTTCAGACCACCATGTCCGATGGCGCCTATCAGGTCGCCTGGACCGGCGACGTGCACGCCCTGCTGGTCGATGATGCCGGCCTGATCCGGCAGGACAACAACAGCAACCAAATATTGGAAGGACCGGCCACCGACAATATTCTCGACATGTGCTTCAACAGCGCCGATCAGTCGACCTATATCAAGTTATCCACCAGCGAGGGCGCGCGTCCGACGGAGGCCCAAACCACCGCCTGCTCGACTTCCGTCTTCACCCAGACACCGTTCAACATCCGGTATCTGTGGAGTGGGGGCAAATGGCTCGCCGGTCTCACCGACACCCAGGCCAAGACCCAGCGCGGTTACACATCCGTGACCCCCGGGCGCTATATTTTCACGGCCATCGACAGCAGTACAAATACGGGCACCGTAGCGGCACGGGTGACATCGACGGAAACCGTTCCTTTTCTGCCGGCCAGCTTTGACGCCAGCAATGCCGGGCTTTTGCAGGCCGCCGATGCCGCTGAAGCGGCGAAGATCGTCAACTATATCCGCGGTGAGGATCAGACGGGCTATCGCAGCCGCGAACTGCAAAACAACCGTACCTGGCGCCTGGGCGACGTAATTTATTCCACCCCCACCGCGGTGGCACGTCCCTCGGAGGCCTTCGACATCCTCTACAACGACACCAGCTACAGCACCTTCCTGAAGCAATACAGAAATCGTCGCCACATGGTTTACGCCGGCGGCAACGACGGTATGCTGCACGCCTTCAATGCTGGCTGGTACGATGCGCCCAACCACAGGTTTCGGAATGGCCCGACGGGCACGCCCCAGCATAACCTGGGCGCGGAAATGTGGGCCTATGTACCTTACAACCTGCTGCCGCACCTCAAGTATCTGACCGATACCAATTACGGCAAAACCACGAACAATCATGTCTACTATGTCGATCTGCGCCCGCGTATTTTCGATGCCAAGATATTTCCCGACGATGCCACCCACCCCGGTGGCTGGGGTACGGTACTGGTCGGCGGTATGCGTTTCGGGGGTGGTGAAATCTCCGTCGATGTCGACACCGGCAATCCGGGTGGCGACACCCGCACCATGCGTTCAGCTTACTTCCTGCTGGACATCACCGACCCGGAACAAGCGCCGACACTGATGCTGGAATTCAGTCATGAGAATCTGGGCTTTACCTCCAGCATCCCGGCACCGTTTGTTTCCGACGGCAACTGGTATTTGATGCTGGGCTCCGGCCCCAACGCGACCAAAGACGGGCTGACCACCGTCAAAAGCACCCAAAACGGCCGCCTGTTCCTGCTCAATCTGAGCACCCTGTCCCTGGAGTCCGGATTTGGCAGCGGTGGTATTTCCATGCTCAGCGACGGCAACAGCTTTATCTCGGATCTGATCGCCGTGGACTGGGATCTGGATGCCAATGCCGACGGTATTTTCTTCGGCACCGTATCCGGCACCAAGGCGCCCTGGGCGGGCAAGCTGTACCAGGTTGAAACCCAGAATATCGCCACGACCGACGTCAAGACGCCCGGGAATTGGACACCTTCCGTGGTTTTTAATGCCGAACGGCCAATTGTGGCAAAAACCTCTTTCACCTTTGATGAAAGCCGCAATCGCTGGGCACTGTTCGGCAGCGGACGCTACTTCACCCGGGACGATGCACTGGACAATGCCGGCCAGCGTTTCTATGGCCTGAAGATGACACGCGATACCACGGGCGCCTTCACCGGTGTGGCACCGGATGCCAATAAACTGGCAAACGTCACCAACGCCGAAGTGCGGGAAAACACCGGTAAACTGACCGGCGTCACCGGCATACTCAGCTCACCGGCACCCGCCACCTTCAGTGAACTCCTGGAAAAGATGACGCAATACGGAACCGCCAGCGACTATCAGTCCGGCTGGTATCGCGACGTCTTACCCGCCGGCAACCGCGTTATCGGCGAGGCCACCATCCTCGGCGACAGCCTGACCCACACCCTATACAACCCCAGTGACGCAGCCTGCAAGGTGGACGGCCTGTCGCAATTATCAGTCACCCACTTCGCCACCGGCACCGCGGGCAATCCTCCGGTGATCGGCACCACGGGCTCCGCCGATACCGATGGCAACTATGTCATCAAGACCACCCTGGATCTCGGTGTCGCACCCTCTCTCTCGCCTGCTCTGCACACGGGCAGCGGCTATAACAGCGACGGTAGCACCAAGGCCTTCATCCAGACCTCGACCGGCAAGATCGTGACCATCGAGCAGGAAAACAAGGGCGCCGTGAGAAGCGGCGAGGCCAGCTGGCGGGAACTGCAGGAATAAACCCGGATAAGACCGGGCCGACATCCCATCGACGAACACAGACGAGACAAAACCATGAATAAATCATCTCGAAAACAGACAAGCTCACCCGGGCTGTCAAGGATTCGCGGCTTCTCACTCATCGAGCTGCTGATCGCCATCACCATTATCGGCATCCTTGCCTCAGTCGCCATTCCCGCGTATCAGGATTCGGTACGCAAGAGCAAACGCAGCGATGGCGAAGCCGCACTACTGAAAATCGAGGCCCTGCAGGGGCGCTATTTCTATGACAACGGCAGCTACACCGCCGACCTGACGGACCTCGGCTATGCGGCGGCCAATAATGTCGGCTCCCCGGAGGGCTACTATAAATCCAGCGTCCTCGCAGAAACCGCCGCATGTCCCATCGCCAGCTGTTTTGTACTGCGCACCTTGCCGCAGGCCGGGCAGGTCGACGACGGCAGGATGGAACTCACCTCCAGTGGCCTCAAACGGCGAGATAAAAACAAGGACGGTGATACCAGCGACGCGGGTGAAGACTCCTGGTGACACTCAACAACCACCCGCTAAAGCGGGTGGGTTAGTCTAACGGACTGAACGTCCAGGTACGGGCGGTAGAGCCTTTTTTTAAACCCAGCCCTGCCATGATTCTCGGCAATCCCTGTAGGATGTGGTGAGTTCCACGAACCGCATCGATCGAGAGCGGTGACACCTGTCATCACCCGCGCCCAGAGCGTGATAACGCCAACGATGCGGTTCGCTACCGCTCACCCGCATCCTACAGGGACGACCGAAACAACTTACCTTCTATACGCACCGTCAACAACCCAGGCTACTTGCTGACCGCCTAAAGGCGGATCCCGGGGTGGCAATCTCTGGATTCCGGTAAAAACAGGCCGGAATGACGATAATCGCAGCATCAAAAGTAGGCGCTTTTCTTAAAGAACCTACTTTTGGTAGGCGAGCTGCGGGAAATTGCCCCCCAGAGATTAACGCTACCCTTTAGACCGCCTATCGCAATATAGCCACCACTCATCGGCTCCCCCCGCTTTTTCCACAAACACCCCTGCCAAAACTGGGTATACTCTCAGGCCTGAAAACCCCTCAGGCCTGGAAGAGAACTCCGTGCACGAACAACAGGGATTCACACTGTTCGAACTCATCATCACGCTGGCCATCGCCGCCGTGGTCGTTGGCGTGGCCGCGCCCAGCTTCAGCACCATGATTCAGGACAACCGCCTCAGCAGCCAGTCCCTCGACTTCGTCGCCGCCCTCAACCTGGCCCGCAGCGAAGCCATCAAACGCCGTGTCCGGGTCGCGCTGTGCAAGAGCGCCAACGGACTGGACTGCGTCGTGGATGGTGAGGACAGTTCAACGCATTGGGGGCAGGGATGGATCGTGTTCGTCGACAACAACAACAATCAAGTACGGAATATTGACGAGGGCAATCCAGCCAACAGCGACATCATCCTGCGCGTCCACGGCGCCCTGGCCGGTGACAATCGCTTGACCGGCAACGAGAATGTCGCAGACTTCATTTCTTATGACGCGCGTGGATTTGCACGTCTCGCGGATGGCGCGATACAAATGGGCAGCCTGTCTCTGTGTGACTCCCGCAACGACAATGACAAGGCCAAGGCCATTCGTATCAATGCCACCGGACGGCCGATGCTGAGCAGCGTAAGTGAGGCACAGAGTGCGGGTCTGGCGATAGAGGAATGCAGCGAATGACCCTCAACCAGCAATCAGCGGCAACGCGTGCCGGCACAGCCGGTTTCACCCTCATCGAGATCCTCATCGCGCTGGTGATCTTCTCCATCGGCCTGCTGGGTCTGGCCGGCATGCAACTGCGCGGTTCGGAGGGCACCAACATGGCCTACTTCCGCAGCCAGGCCACCCTCATCGCCAACGACATGGCCGAGCGCATGCATGCCAACCGGGCCGGCGTCGACGCCAATGCCTACGCCGACCTGAGCAGCGCCGATGCCTGTACCGACGAGGCGCCGGATCCGTTCTGCGCCACCCAGGGCACCACCCAGGGCGCCAGCTGTAGCGCAGA
>JALTPW010000384.1 GCA_026999335.1 Chromatiales bacterium | reverse complement strand
ACAACGGTTTTACCCGTGCCTGCCCCACCGAGCACCCGTACAGGGCCATTTTTAATGCCTGTCGCCAATCGGCGCTGTGAAGGATGAAGAAATACACGCCACTTATCCAGCGGCGCATTAAATATACGTTGTAGCTCACTTTCGTTCTCAGCGACCACAAATTTAGACTGTGTTTGTATCCGTTCCAGTGCCGTAACAAAGTCATCGGGATCAAACTGCTCTTCTTCTTTCACCTCTCTCTCAAGAAGAATAGACTCATACGGCTCGCCAGCAATAAAATAGAACAACCCTTCGTACGCCTCCCCAGGAAGATCGCCTACCAAACGATCCAGATCACGCTCATTCGAAACGGCTCTGACTAACGAAATTTGTTCCTCAGGCACACCCAGCTTGCGCAGTTGCCGATCTCTTAATGCATCAAATGCCAAATTTGCAGCATGAGATTCTGGCTTGATCACTTCAGGGGCAGCAACTTTCTGCACCGTTGAATAAAGCTGGACGGTTCCCGTATCAGGGTTGACCCTACACGTATGGCGCTCAGCCCACTGGTAAGCCTTATCATGATGGTCAACCCACAAAAACAAGTATACGTTTCCTTCCTCAGGTGCCGTCAAAATTACCCGATAAGCCTGATCAACTCGCAATGAGCGCATATTTTTATCCCTGACATTCAGGTTTTCATAGTTTAATCCCGAAGACTTTGGATTACGTTGAAACTTCATCACCAGATTATTAACCTTGGCCTGAATACTGGCGGGTAACTTTGTCACCGCCGGGAAAAAATCATCAGAGAACCCTATTCTTACCAAACTCATTGCATACTCCCAATTTTGTCTACCAACGACTCAATCGTTTGCTCATCACCCGGCTTGAATACTGCCCATCCCCGGCTAACAAAAGCACTTTCACATTCCTCAGCCTGGTAGATTAAAAGCACTGCTACAGACAACTCAGGCCATGCAAGCTCAGCCTCACCGATGACCTCTCCCTCAGCAGATTCGAGTTCATAACCCACTTCCGGTTTTTGTATACCAGAGGATTTTAGTTTCTCTGCCCAACCAGTCAGTTCTTGATCAACATCAGATACAACACTCTGCCACTCATCTTCAACAGGCGTCTCCGGCATTTCAAACGCCATACCATGCCATTGAAGATTCACATAGCCACCCAATACTAATTCTTTCTTGGTAGCCGCAAAAAAGTTGGGAAGGAATTGGCCAATATTGACTAGCTGAAGTAGTTTCTGCCAATCGAGCTGAGCCTCATCGGTGGAAGTATCTGTTCGTTCCAACTCAACCATCAAAACCAACTCCGAGGCATCGAGGGATCGAATCGCATCCTCCCCACCGGCCACCCAAACCCGCAGCCTCTTCCCCTCTGAAGAGAACACCCTACTACCGACAAAGAGCGCAGGATTTGGCAGGCGATCATGAAATTGACTTGGCCACACTCTAGCGCTTTCCATCAACTCGTTATGCAGTGTTTTATCTTGCATTACCGCCGTGTCCAGCCAACATAACGCTCGAAGCGTAGCGATCTGCGACCACTGTTCAACATCAGGTTTGCGTAAATATTCAACCAACATATGTAAAGGTGAAAGTTGCGCGATAGGGTGATGCTGCCCGAGCCCCTGAGACTCCACCACTTTATTGATAAAAGACCATGGGGCGCTATCAATACTTTCCATCAACACATTGGGGATCTTGGCCTGACTGCCCGCAAATACCTGATTAATATCATGCCAGGTTAATGACCACACAAGATATTCGCCACTTTGAACAAGCGCCTGGCGTTTTAACAAATCCTCGTGAACAATATCCTTGTGATAGGTATAACCATCGAGAAAAACAGCAACAGGTTTAAATGCCAAAGAATCTCGGTCACTACGAATCACAAAGTCGGGTCTGGATGGATATTGATTCACCATCCCCACACTCACATCGACTTGTGGCTCCAGTTTATAACTGTATTCGCCAACATCCAGCGCATAACCGGATTTGCCATTCACAATATCCTTGCTGACCCTGACCCTAATGCCGTTAAGTGCAGGCGTCTTATTCAGGCTTTTCAATGCATCGGCGAATCTAGCCTCTAACTCACTATCCACCCAGGGGTTACGTTTGATTTTCGATAAGCTATCAACGGCTTCCAGCGCAATAGCGTCATCAAGAATATCGGCCAACATCTCCAGCGCCACATGCCGGGAGGTATTTTCCATGCCATAACTATTGCGGTAGGCATAAAGGCAACGATAACAACCATCAAGATCCGGGTAATTTTGACAAGAACAATCCGCCATTCGATCCTTGGAAAGACGTAACAGTTCACGTATGTTTTCCGCAGATAACAACAGCTCGTGGAGATAACCCGTGCCTCCCGGCACGCTGTCAAATAACACAATAAAGTAACATCGATCATTACTGCCAGGGATTGGTTCATCATATGAAGTGATATTGAGATGATCGACTTTGCCACCAAACTTCAGCTTCAAACCCAATTGAAGCGCAGCAACAAAAGAGTGCACCTGTTCTTCAGTTCCCCCCGTAGCCAGGCGTGGCAAAAGAATACGAATCGCTTCCGACTGAAAATCACGATAGAGATAAAGACAGTCGATAATCGCTGATTCATCATTGGCTTTGCCAAGCTTGCAATTAAACATATGCTTGGGTTGAGATCTTGGTTTTTGCACCATGCCGCACTCACGACACACTCTAAAACCCGGCCTTGTCAGCTCTTTGCCTGCAACATGAGTACCTTGATCCTCACCACCATGACGACCAAAATTAATTTCACGAAACGTTGCCTTGCGAATAAACTCAAAGCCGAAGGGACGTGTTTCTGTTTTCAACGCATAGGCAAGCGTGACATCCTCTGGCGCAAAATCAATCAACATCTGTTTGGCAAAAAAAACCGGCTCCCTGTCATCAGAATCATCTGCCAACACGGCATCACGCTCACTGGTATTGGCATACACCTGTCGCAAACGCAGCATGGCTTTTTTCTGCGAAACATTGGCCCACATAGGATCACCACAGCGAGGACACTGAGTTTCGTTGTCCAATCCTAAAATCTCCTGGGAATGGCTACAACTTGGGCACAACCGCCATTGCTCAAGGTTCTTCCC
Source organism: Chromatiales bacterium (assembly GCA_026999335.1). GTDB lineage: Bacteria > Pseudomonadota > Gammaproteobacteria > SZUA-152 > SZUA-152 > DRQN01. The sequence goes on along the minus strand of JALTPW010000384.1, from coordinate 1,323 downwards.
CTGAGCCATTTCAACCCGCTCAATCTCTACCTTGCGATTATTCGCGTAAAACTTACTCTCAGGTGCTAATTCAGATAACGCAGCCTGTGCAGGCCGCATGTATTCAAACAATATGGTTGTATATTCAGCCTTCGCCCCCTCTGCTGCTTCATCTTTGTTAGAGCGTCTGTAAATCACTGATTGAAGTGTTGCTCCCTCCTCTGGGAAGGCATAGTTAGGCAACAACCCCTCATCGGTAAAATAATTAAACGTTGCTTTCTTATTTAACTCCGCCTTTAAACGCCGTAAACCACTCAACTCAGAAAGCATTTTCTTCAACTGGTCGCTGATGGAGTCATCCCCAGGCATCGCCTCCAGCTTTTTCACCTCTTTCTGCAAAACCCCTGTTTGCCTGGTCAAAATCTTTCTATCATCAACCATGCGTTTTAGATTTGTCAGCAAAAAATAACCTAAAGAGTCATCATCCGTCGCCCCTCCGCCCGTAACATAGCGCTTTAATTTTGCTCGGGTCGTTTCATCAACCTTATCGGAAAGAAGCAGAGAAAAACCCTCCCACAATTCATCACGATGCTTTTCGCTAAAGTCGATCAGGGTATAAGGAAACCGTTTAAGGTCGTGATTTTCTACGGCATCAATCACCGGTTGCATAGAGGCAGGAATCGTATGTACTCCCTGGCTCTTCACTGCCCACTGATCAAAACAATAGGCCAATAATTGACGCCTCAGCACCATACTGGCATTCAGAAAAATAGCGGGGGACTCGATCTTACCTGCCAGCATATTGATCGGATCAGCGTAAAAATAGAGGTCATGGGGTACACCATTGGCCAGCGTCAGTACAAAAGAGTTGCCATCCTTGCGACCACCACGCCCTGCGCGTTGCAAATAATTGGCTTGCGCGGGCGGCACCGAGCAGAGCAACACCGATGATAGATCACCAATATCAATACCCATCTCCAGGGTCGGCGTAGCAGAAAGAAGATTGATATCCCAGGGATGGTTGCCATGAATAAACCGCCGTTCCAAATTTTCTCTGTAATCGCGCTCCAATAAACCCGTATGCTCATGAGCAATCACCCGCTTAATCTCCCCTTCAAGATAAAAGCGGCGATACAACGAACGGCGCGGGGATAAATTCTGGCGATAGCGCACTTTCAAACCGATATCCAATGATGGCATACCTTCAAAATGAGAGGCCCACTGGGCAGGTACCGGCCAACGGCCAAATGCCTCTTTTTCCTGATGATCATTTCCAGACTCAGGCACGCACTCCAGTGAGGCTAATTCGGTAGTCACAAATAACCACTCAGGATTCAGCGCCCA
>JALTPW010000383.1 GCA_026999335.1 Chromatiales bacterium | reverse complement strand
GAGTACGCCAGACACATCCTGCATGATGGCGACCAGGTAGAGATCGTCCATGCCATTGGTGGTGGTTGAGCCCAGTCCTACGCAAATCTTTCTCACCGGCTATAATAGCCGCCACTTTTCCCGGCGCCGGTCGCCGTCAGTATCGGTAAGCAATCTATGGCAGAGAATACGCACCCCCGCGACGATGGTTTCACCATCGCCGGCAAGACCTATCATTCCCGTCTGCTGGTTGGCAGCGGCAAGTACAAAGATCTCGACGAGACGCAGCGAGCCACCGAGGCCAGTGGTGCCGAGATTATCACCGTCGCCATCCGTCGTACCAACATCGGCCAGAACCCGGGTGAACCCAACCTGCTCGACGTGGTGCCGCCGAGCCGCTATACCATCCTGCCCAACACTGCCGGTTGCTATACCGCCGAAGATGCCGTGCGCACTTGTCGTCTGGCGCGCGAACTGCTCGATGGCCACAAGCTGGTGAAACTAGAGGTTCTCGGCGACGAGAAGACACTTTACCCGGATGTGGTTGCTACCCTCAAGGCCGCCGAAACCTTGGTGAAGGACGGCTTTGAGGTCATGGTCTACACCTCTGACGACCCCATTCTCGCCAAGCGTCTGGAAGAAATCGGCTGCTGTGCGGTGATGCCGTTGGCCGCGCCCATCGGCTCCGGGCTGGGTGTGCAGAACCGCTATAACCTGTTGACGATCATCGAAAACGCCAAGGTTCCGATCCTCGTGGATGCCGGTGTCGGCACCGCCTCCGATGCCGCCATCGCCATGGAGCTAGGTTGCGACGGCGTGCTGATGAACACCGCTATTGCCGGCGCCAAAAACCCGCTGCTAATGGCCTCGGCGATGAAAAAAGCCATCGAGGCCGGCCGCGAGGCATTTTTGGCCGGGCGTATTCCGCGCAAGCGGTATGCGTCTGCCTCCTCCCCGCTGGATGGCACTTTTTTCTGAGCTTCTTTCAACCCCGGTGTAGGAGCGGGCCATGCCCGCGATGAACTTGCCGTTCAGCATGGAAAGTCGTTGTGTTGATATTGTGGGAGCAACTTCAGCCGCGAAGAATACTGGAACACCATTCGCGGCTGAAGTCGCTCCCACAGGTTAATAGCCCCCATCCGGACGGGGTTCATCGCGGGCATGGCCCGCTCCTACGCATTCATTCCAACAGATTCATATGTCTGAACGCCCAACAGAAAACAAGCACCGCCCCATCCGCAGCTTCGTGCGCCGCGAGGGTCGCCTGACGCGTGGCCAGCAGCACGCCATGGACGACCTATGGCCGCGCTATGGCGTGGACACCCCCGGCGTTGAAACACTGGAGCCGGAACGTCGGGCTCTGGACATTGCGCCACTGGATCTGGATGCCCTGTTCGGCCGCACCACGCCAGATCAGCGGGTGTTGGAGATCGGTTTTGGCATGGGCCAGTCGTTAGCCGGGATGGCGGCCCTGTTACCGCGCAACGACTACCTTGGCATCGAGGTGCACCGGCCCGGCGTCGGCACCCTGCTGCGCCTGCTGGATGAGGGCGACCTGCACAATGTGCGAGTAATTTGTGATGACGCCGTGCAGGTGCTCAAATATCATCTGTCTGCGGCCTGCCTCGACCGCGTGCAGCTCTATTTTCCCGATCCCTGGCACAAGAAGCGTCATCACAAGCGACGCATCGTCAGTCCCGAATTCGCCAGTTTGATTGCCCGTAAGCTCAAACCGGGTGGGGTGTTTCATCTGGCCACGGACTGGCAGAACTACGCGGAGCAGATGATGGCCGTGCTCAGTAGCGTCCCCGGGTTTCGCAACGTTGCCGGAGAAGGCGAATATTCCCCCCGCCCCGCGTGGCGCCCGCTGACCAAGTTCGAGCGGCGCGGCCAGCGCCTCGGACATGGGGTGTGGGATTTATTGTTCGAGCGTTGTAGCGGTTGTAGCGGTTGTAGCGGTTGTAGCGAAGAGTAACCCGGCAAGCTGGATATGTTTTATGCCAAAATAAATAACCCCGCAGCAAGCTATCTCACTACGCTCGACTTTCGCTACGCGAAAGCGGGGTATTGAAGGGTGTTGACTGAGTCTTGAGAGACTTGGCATACCGTCATTCCCGCGCAGGCGGGAATCCAGCGTGTAGGACACGTCAAGCGCTCTGGATGAATCGCTCCGGCGAAAACCGGCTCCCGGTCTCTGGATTGCGGCTAAAAACAGGCCGCAATGACGATAATCGCGGTTATGTAGGGTGGGCACGTCTTATGTGCCCACGCGGAGTGTTGGCAATAGGGGACAGTCAACCGCGTGGGCACAAAAAACGTGCCCACCCTACTGGATTTAAAATTTATTATTTCAATGAATTACGCAGAAACCCGGGGGAAGCGCACGATAAACTCCCGGGTTTCGCGGGCTCAACCCAGGCTACTGGTTCCCCGCTGGGGGGGGAGCCATTAATCTCAGGGAGTGACTTCAGCCGTGAATACGGTTCCGGCTTTCTTCGCGGCTGATACCGCTCCTATTCAGGGTCAAAACTGTGGCTTTTGTATGTTAAGCGACAAGTCCATCACGGGCATGGCCCGCCCCCGACACGTAATCACTCCTCACGAAGACGCCCGGCATATATTCCCCAAGAAAATTCATGCGCCCTATAAATTGGACTGATTTGGAGGGTCTTTAAATTAGTGTATTATTAATTGCTAAGCTAAACCTGAATCAATCAGTAACCACGCCATGCTCCAGCCACCCATGGGGAGGAAGGTTTTTTGGGCAACGAGAGTAAAAACACCCTGATCAAACGCATCGTTGCCGGTGTGATTTTCGTTTTTTTTGGTCTCTACCTGGCCAGCGTGGTGCCCAGCATCGAGGTGGCCTGGGTCACGGCCATTCTGCTGCTGACGATTTATCTGTTCGCCTTCGAAATCGTCGGCGTGGACGTGGCGGCGGTCTCCATTATGGTGTTGCTGGGCCTGACCAGCCTGCTTGCCCCGGTCATGGGCCTGGAGCAGGGACTGGTGGACAACCAGCATCTGTTTGATGGTTTTGCCTCCAATGCAGTCATGTCGATTATCGCCGTAATGATCATCGGTGCGGGCCTCGACAAGACCGGCCTGATGACCAAGGTGGCGTCCTTTATTCTCAAAGTCGGTGGTACCACCGAGACACGTATCATCCCGATCATTTCCAGCACCGTGGCGTTTATCTCTTCCTTTATGCAGAACGTGGGTGCGGCGGCCCTGTTCCTGCCGGTGGTGAGCCGTATCTCGGCGCGCTCCGGCCTGCCCATGTCACGCCTGCTGATGCCCATGGGTTTTTGCGCCATTCTCGGCGGCACCGTGACCATGGTGGGCTCCAGTCCACTGATCCTGCTCAATGACCTGATTCTGACCTCCAATCAGGCCCTGCCCGAGACACAGCAGATGGCGACCTGGTCGCTGTTTTCGGTGACACCCATCGGCCTTGCGCTGGTGGTCACGGGCATTCTCTATTTCATGATTGCCGGGCGCTTTGTGCTACCGGTGACAGCGATAAAAGAGGATGCCGCCACCGGTTCATCCACGATGAATTACTTTCAGGGTACCTATGGCCTGGATTACGCCCTGTTCGAGGTGCGCGTGCCGGCGGAAAGCGAGCTGGTCGGCCACCTGCTCGATGACGTGGAGCATGTCTACAAGATCCGCGTCATCGCCGCCCAGCGTGGCGCCGATGACCTGCGCATCGGCCCCGGCGGTCTGGCGCGTGATGTGGGCATCGAGGCCGGCAGTATGCTGGGCATTCTGGCCTCGCCGGAACACCTCAAGGCCTTCGTCAAAAAATTCGGCCTGGAGCAGCGCCCCGACCTGGAGACTTTTTCCGAGGCCCTGTCCGCAGGCAGAGCCGGCATTGCCGAGGTGGTGATTCCGCCTGGTTCCAACCTCATCGGCAAGAGCGCGCGCGACGTGTGGATGCGCAAGACCTACGGCATCGCCATGGTCGCCCTGCACCGTGTCGGCAAGACCCTGCGTGAGGGCGAGGGCATCCGTGATCTGCCGTTGCAGGCCGGTGATACCCTGGTCGTACATACGACCTGGGATGCCTTGGCGCGGCTGGAGAAAGACCGCGACTTCGTGGTGGTCACCACCGAGTACCCGCACGAGGAATCACGCCCGCACAAGGTGGGTGCGGCGCTGCTGTTTTTCGGTATCGCCCTGGCCATGGTGCTGTTCACCGACCTGCGCCTGTCCGTGGCCCTGCTCACCGGCGCGTTAGGTATGATTCTTTCCGGTGTGATCAAGATCGAGGAAGCCTACCGGGCGGTATCATGGAAGACCGTGTTCCTGCTCGCCAGCCTGATTCCACTGGGTCTGGCCGTGGAGACCTCCGGCACCGCCAAGTGGATCGCCGAACAGACTCTGTTGGTGGTGGGCGGCATGCCCCTGTGGGTGATCCAGGGTGCGGTGGCGCTGTTAGCAACCTTCTTTACCCTGGTGATGTCC